>JAGAEQ010000009.1 GCA_017613015.1 Bacteroidales bacterium
ACTGTATCTGACGATTACATACGCTCCGTACAAAACGAACTGAACCTCCGACCAAGAAAACTCTTGAACTTTGACACTCCCAAATCTAAATTTTTACTATCTTTGCATCATGGTGTTGCACTTCGTAGTTGAATCTACAGAAAACACAGGTGGACAATTATTTGCAATACGTTCCCGTTGTTTCTGTGTATGCGATGCGCGGCTGCGGCGTGAAAGGGGTGCACCGCATGGGGGATTTGACCGCACTGGCCGCGTTCTCCTACCTGTTGGGCACAGGCCTTGCCCAGGGTGTCAAGCACTCTTCCAAGGTGTTGCGTCCCGATGCGTCGGCGCACAACAGTTTCCCTTCCGGACATACCATGACTGCCTTTGTGGGGGCGGAGCTTTTCCGGAGGGAATACGGACGGGACTGTCCTTGGCTTGCGGCGGCGGCTTATACGGTGGCCGCGACCACCGGTTTTTTGCGGATGTACAACAACCGGCACTGGCAGGCCGATGTGGCGGCGGGTGCGGGTATTGGTGTCCTTTCCACCTCTTTGGCGTATTGGTCCTATCCTTACGTGCGCGGCCTTTGGGACAAGGACGGCTGTTGCCGCGGCTATGTCTCCTGTGCGGAGGGCGGTGTGCAGTTTTCCTTCTCCTTACAGCTGGTCAAGGCAGGAAAGGATCAGCTGGCTGCTCTCCCGGATTTCACTTTCCGAGACGGTCAGCGGGGGGGAGATACGGAAGGCCGTGTCGCAGAAGAGGAACCAGTCGCTCAGAATGCCCGCCTCCTTGAATAGGCCCATGATGCGGTACATTTTTTCCGCATCGCCCAGCTCCACGGCGATCAGCAGTCCGCTGCGCCGAATTTCCTTCACTGCCGGATGCGTTTGCAGCAGCGCTTCGTAAAGGGCGCCTTTGGTCTCCACTTGTTCCACAAGGCGGTGCTTCAGCAGGTACTCCGTCGCGGCCAGCCCGGCGGCGCAGCACACCGGATGCCCGCCGAAGGTGGTGATGTGCCCCAAAGCGGGGTCGTGGCTCAAGCTGTCCATGATTTTCCGGCTGGAGACGAAGCCCCCCAAGGGCATGCCGCCGCCAAAGGCTTTGGCGAGGCACAGTATGTCGGGGACGACCCCGTATTTTTCCAAAGCGAACATGCTGCCGGTCCGGCCCATGCCGGTCTGTATCTCGTCGAAAATGAGCAGGGCGCCGGTTTCGTCGCAACGTTTCCGCAGGGCTTGCAGGTAGCCTTTTTCCGGCAGGCGGACGCCGCCCTCGCCCTGTACCGGTTCCACTAACACGCAGGCAGTCCGTCCGGTGATGGCGGAAAGCGCGTCCGTGTCGTTGAACGTAATGGCGGTGACACCAGGAACAAGCGGCATGAACGCCTGTTTCCAAGGCATCCCTTCCGGCAGCCCCATCACGCTGAGCGACCCGACGGTGGAGCCGTGGTAGGCATTGCGCATGGAAACCATTTCGTTGCGTCCCGTGTGGCGGCGGGCGAGCTTGAGGGCACCTTCCACCGCTTCGCTTCCCGAATTGAGGAAATACACGCAGTCCAAAGGCTCCGGGAGCAGGGAGGCGATGAGCTTGGCATAGGCGACCTGCGGTTTCTCAATCATTTCCCCGTAGACCATCACGTGCATGTATTCGGCGGCCTGTCGCTGCACTGCCGCAACCACGTCCGGGTTGCCGTGCCCCACGTTGCTGACGGACACGCCCGCAATCAGGTCGTAGTAGCGTTTCCCTTCCGGGGTGTAGAAAAACGTGCCTTCCGCCCGCGCCACCTCAATCATCAGGGGGGAGGCGGAGGTTTGGCCGATATGTGACAGAAACTGTTTGCGCAGGATTTCGGATGCCATCTTCATGAAGGATTTTGGTAAAATAATATAACGCCGCCCTCGCTTTTTTATTGTGGGAGAGGGAAAAAGTGTGCCGGAAAATAAAAAAACGCAAAAAAAATCAAATCGTCGCAAACGATGTATTTATTTACTATCTTTGCATTTGCTTTTAAACAGTGATAAAAAAACATAAAACATAATTAATCAATCAAATAAAAAAACAAAAATTATGGAAGTTAAAAAAATAATGGCCAACTTGGAGGCCAAACATCCGGGCGAAAGCGAGTACTTGCAGGCTGTGCGCGAAGTGTTGGAATCAATCGAAGAGATTTACAACCAGCACCCTGAATTTGAAAAAGCGAAAATCGTCGAGCGTCTTGTCGAACCCGACCGTATTTTCACGTTCCGTGTGACTTGGGTCGACCGTAACGGTGAAGTCCAGACCAACCTCGGATACCGTGTGCAGTACAACGCCGCTCTCGGCGCATACAAAGGCGGTCTCCGCTTCCACCCGAAGGTGAACGTTTCCATGCTGAAATTCTTAGGTTTCGAGCAGATTTTCAAAAACAGTCTGACCATGCTTCCTCTCGGTGGCGGCAAGGGCGGTTCCGATTTCGACCCTGTCGGCAAAACGGACGAGGAAATCATGCGTTACTGCCAGGCCTTCATGTATGAGCTGTGGCGCAACATCGGACCGGACGTCGACGTTCCCGCAGGGGATATGGGCGTCGGCAAGCGGGAGATCGGTTATCTGTTCGGGCAGTACAGACGCCTGAAGGGCGTCTGGGAGAATGGCGTGTTCACGGGCAAAGGGCTCAGCTACGGCGGGTC
>JAGAEQ010000002.1 GCA_017613015.1 Bacteroidales bacterium
AACCAAAAACAAGCGGCATGAAATACAAGGAACTGGATTCTGACTTGTACCTGCGCAACCGGAAAAAGCTGACCGCCCGCATGGAAAACCGTTCGGTCGCGATTGTCGTCTCCCATGACGAAATGCCGGATAGCGGGGACGAGACCTACCCTTTCCATCAGAATCCCAACCTGTTCTACCTGACCGGCATCGATCAGGCGAAAAGCATGCTGCTGCTCTGCCCCCAGCATCCCGATCCGGCATACAGGGAAGTGCTGTTTTTGGAGCAGACCAATCCGACCATAGCTGTATGGAACGGCTACAAATACACCCAGGAGCACGCCCGGCGCGTGTCCGGCATCGCCAGCATCCATTGGATAGAGGATTTTGAGGCCATTCTCAAAACCGCGCTTTTCGCATCGGACACCGTTTACCTGGAGCTGGACGAGGAAGCGCGTTTTTCCACGGAAGTGGAGACCCAAAAGCAGCGTTTCTGCCGCCGCATGAAAGAACAGTTCCCCCTGCACGCCTACCGCAGGCTCACACCGCTGCTGAAGGATTTGCGGGTGCGCAAGGAAGGGCTGGAAATTGATCAGATACAAACCGCTGTGGACATCACCGCCAAGGCTTTCGACCGCGTGCTGCGCACGCTGCGTCCCGGCATGAAGGAATACGAAGTGGAAGCCGAACTGAGCTATGAGTTCCTGAAAAACGGCGCTTCCGGGCATGCCTTTATGCCCATTGCGGCCTCCGGAAAAAACAGCTGTGTGCTGCATTACGTGACAAACGATCGGATTTGCCAGGACGGCGACGTGCTGCTGCTGGATTTCGGATGCCGCTACGCCAACTACAACAGCGACATCAGCCGGACCATTCCGGTGAACGGAGTTTTCTCCCCCCGCCAGCGTCAGGTGTACGAAGCCTGCCACCGCATTTACACGGAGACAAAAAAACACTACCGCCCCGGCATGACCATCAACAAACTGAACAAAATCGTCCACGGACAGATGGAGAAGGAGCTGATAGGACTGGGACTGTTCACGGAAGCGGATGTGCAAAACAATCAAGGGGACGCCCTGCCGCTCATTCGCAAGTACTACATGCACAACATCGGGCATTTTCTGGGACTGGACACCCACGACGCGGGCGACCGGGACCTGCTGTTCGAGCCAGGCATGGTCGTCACTTGCGAGCCGGGCATTTACATTGCCGGGGAAGGCATTGGGGTCCGCATAGAAACCGACATGCTGGTCACCGAATCCGACCCCATCGACCTTGGGGCGGCCATACCGTCCGAGGCTGAGGAGATAGAGCGCCGCATGGCGGAACATAAACAAAGCAATCAACATTTACATTAAATTAATACTAACTACTATGATGAAAAAAGTTCTTGGTCTTCTGACACTCTGTTGTCTTTCATGGACAATCGCCGCACAGCAGGTGGACGTGAGGACGGCTCAAACTGTCGCGGAAAATTTTCTCGCGCAGCATCAGTTCCAAAAAAGCGGAAACGACTTGGCATTGTATGCCGTAGGAACGGCCGAAACCACGCAGAAATCCGGTGAGGCCACCGTCTGCTATTACATTTTCAAGGCGGCCAACACCGGTTTTGTCATCGTTTCAGGCGACCAGCGCATCACCCCTGTACTGGCCTATTCCGTCTCCAACAGCTTCGACACCACCGACATGCCGGACAACCTGCGCGGGTGGCTGCAGAACTATCGGGACGAAATCACCTATTCAATCCGTTCGGAGAACGAGGCCGAAACCTACGCCCCGCTGTGGAAAGCCTACGTGGAGAACAGCCTGAACGAGCTGCGCAAGACAACGGCCGAGGTCTCGCCCCTGGTCGTGACCCAATGGAACCAGCGCGGGCCCTACAACAACCTCTGCCCTTATAATGACTCTGTAGGATACCGCTGTCCGACAGGCTGTTTAGCTACAGCCATGGCGCAAATCCTGAAATTCTGGAACTACCCCTACCGTGGGGTTGGCTCCCACTCCTACACCCACAAAAAATACGGGCTGCAAAGCGCCAATTTCGGCAGCACCATCTATGACTGGAACAACATGACCAACACCTATTCCAGCAGCAGCTCCGACATTTCCCGTCAAGCGGTCAGCACCCTGATGTACCATTGCGGCGTGGCCGTGGACATGGACTACGAATATAACGGAAGCGGCGCCTTCACACTGTTGAGCGATGAACAGATAAACCAAATGGGGTTATACGACGGACGCACCGCCCTGAAACGCTATTTCAACTGCGAATCCGTGTTAGGCTATGCCAGGGATAACTACTACCTTGACACCTGGGTGACCATGCTCAAGAACGAGTTGTCCAGCGGGAGGCCCATTCTGTACGCCGGTCAGGGCTCGGGCGGAGGACATGCCTTTGTTTGCGATGGTTTTGACAGCGAAGGCAAATTCCACATAAACTGGGGATGGGGCGGCTCCTCGGACGGCTACTTCGTCATTTCCGCACTGAACCCCGGCAGTTTGGGAACCGGCGGGGGCAGCGGCGGCTACAACAGCTACCAGCGTGCCCTGTTTGTGAATCCCGGAATCAACGAGAAATTCCAGCTCTTCATGTATTCCGCCTTAAATGTCAGCAGTGACACCATCGCCGTGAACGGCCCCTTCAGCCTGACCGCCAATGTGGCCAACACCGGAAGCAAGTACACGGGATTCATCACCGCCGGCATCTACACCTCCAACGGAACCTTCGTCACCTACATGGATTCCACAGCTTTGAGCCTGGACTCCATGTACTACGGAGAAGTCACCATTTCCACCCAAGGCCTTTCCGCACTGAGCGACGGCGAATACTACGCCTGCTTCTTTTACCGCAGCGGCAACCACTGGCGGCTGCTTAACGGCGGAAGCTACAGCAACCGCGTGGATTTCGTGGTGGGCAAGGGAAAACTGACCTACGATCTGGCCATGTACGGAGACCTGCACATCAGCAGCAATCCGGTCCGGGTAAACACGGAAGTCACTTTCACCGACTCCATTGTCAATCACGACACCCGCGCCTTCGACGGGAAGGTGGCCATCGCCATTTTTGACGAACAGACGGAATTGCAGGGTGTCTTCGGCGCCCGCAGCCTCCAATTGTCTCCGAACTACTACATTCCCAACCTCGCTTTCAAATTGAGCGCGGCGGAAAACACCCTGACTCCGGGCAATTATTTCGCAGCTGTTGTCTATAGAACGGACGACGAGCAGATGTGGCGGATAATGGATGAGGGATACTACACCAACTGGCTGCCTTTCAAGGTCTCCGATGGCAGCGACTTTGACCTGAAAATGTACGGAAACATCACCATCAGCGACACCCTTATCCCTTACGGCTCGGCTTTCTACACCAAGGTTTCCGTCATCAACAAGGGCACGGACGCCTTTGTCGGCAACCTCGCCATGTGCGTCTTCGACGGTAGCGGCAAGTTGGTGGATTCCATACAGGTATACCGTAACATCAACATGGCAAGCGGCTATTTCCTCAACAACACCCGTTTCTCCACCAGCGGGCTGACCTCCCTGCAACGGGGCAAAACCTATTATGCCAAAGTATGTTACTATAACACCAAGACGTACCAGTGGACTCCCGTGGCGAACGGCAACTACACCAACTCACGTGCCTTCCGCGTCATCAGTGGAGAAGCGGTGGACGAAGCCGAAGCGCAGCGGATGCAACCCTACCCCACGCCCACCAAAGGCATAGTCTATCTTCCGCTGCAAGGCAAAAAACACACGGTAAAAGTGTTGGATATGAACGGAAAACTGCTTTCAACCCAGACCTCTGACGCGGAAATCCTGACTTTGGATTTGAGCGGCTTGAGCAACGGACTCTACTTCATCCGCACCTCCGACGGGGATAAGACCCGGACTTACAAAGTCATCAAGCAATAGCCTCCGGATCGGATGAAACGACGCATACACATCTTACTCTGGCTATGTCCTTGCATGTTTTTCCTCATGCAAGGACATTGTCAATATACGCTTAAGGGATGGGTCAGGGACTCCGTCACCGGAAGCGGGGTGAGCGGCGTGCACATATACGCCGAAAAGGCCGCCAAAGGCTGCGTCACCAAAGACGACGGGAGCTACAAACTCGTCTTGGACAGCGGAACCCACCTGCTTCGGATTTCGCATGTCACCTACCTTACTAGGCAAAGCAGCGTGCATGTCACAGGAAATCAGCGGCTAGATATCCAGCTTATACCCAAGGAGATACAAGGAAGGACCGTACTTGTCTCCGACCGCAGGAGCTCCGTCCGGACGGAGGAAAACCAAATGGGCGTGATGGAAATGCGCATGGAAGAGGTACGGAAAATGCCGGCTTTCATGGGCGAGTCGGACGTACTGAAAAGCATGCAGCTGCTCCCTGGCATCCAAAGCAGCGGCGAAGGCAGCTCCGGTTTCCACGTGCGGGGCGGCGGCATTGACCAGAACCTGCTGCTGCTGGACCACATCAAGCTGTACAATGTCGGCCACCTCTTCGGTTTTTTCTCCGTATTCAACGCCGACGCGGTGCATTCCGCAGAAATGATGAAAGGGGACATTCCGGCGGAGCACGGAGGCCGCCTGTCCTCGGTGGTGAAAGTGAGCATGCCGAACGGCAACGACCAACATTTTGCCGGAAAAATCGGCATCGGATTGATTTTCTCCGACTTTTTTCTGGAAGGCCCCCTCGCCAAAAACAAACTGTCCTTCCTGATTGCCGGAAGGCGCACCTACGTGGACAAGCTGTTGCAACCCTTTTTAGCCCCCAATTCCAGCATGAAGGGGATGAAATTCTACTTTTACGACCTGAACGGCAAGCTCACCTGGAAGCCCAACCCTTCCAACCATGTGAGCCTCACTTTTTTCAACGGCTCTGACGACTACGGATTCCGCACACAGGGCGGCGTTGTCGTCACGGCCTTCCAATGGGACAATACCGCCGCCGGACTGCAATGGTGGCATTTTTTCCCCGACAAAACCATACTGAACACCCAGGCTTCCGTAACTGACTACCGTTTCCTCACCGACATGACGATGGAAATCTACGATCTCCACATCGTGTCCGGCATACGGGACTACCAGTTGCGGAGCGAATTGCGCAAGGAGTACAAGAGGCAGCAGTGGATCGGGGGGCTGGAATACGTCTTCCACGCCTTCTCCCCCAACCAATACACGGCCCGTTCCGGGGAAACCGTCATGGATTTTCAGAAGCGGGAACAACTCTACGCCCACGACGCCGCCCTTTTCCTCTCCGACGAGTTTTCCTTGGGCAAACGCTGGAAAATCAAGCCGGGGCTGCGCTTGTCCTATTTTCAGCAAACCGGCCCCTACAACCAGTACCTGCTGAATGAGGTGGGACAAGTAACCGACACCCTTTTCTTCGCCAAAGGCCAAAGGGTGAAGGACTACGCGGGTGTGGAGCCGCGCCTTTCCCTGCGCTACCTGCTGGACTCCTCCAAATCAATCAAGGCGGCCTACAACCACTGCTACCAATACGTGCAGCAGGTCTGCCTCTCGTCCGTATCCCTGCCCACGGACGCATGGATACCCTCCACCGCCAACACCCTGCCCCAGTCCTGCGACCAGGCGGCTTTGGGATGGTACCAGGACTTTCCGAAACAAGATCTGCACACCTCCGTGGAGGCCTACTACAAGAAAATGCGCAACCTGACGGAATACAAGGCCGGCTTCTCCCCCTTCAACGAAGCAGCCTACGGCTACTCCGACCCTTACACCCAAGGCGACGGATGGTCTTACGGCATCGAATGCTTCGCCCAGAAGGACGCGGGCAAATGGAAGGGCTGGATAGCCTACACCCTTTCCTGGTCCTACCGTCAGTTCGAGCAGCTGAACAGCGGCAAGGTGTTCTGCGCCAAAAACGACCGCCGCCACGACGTGTCCGTGCTGCTTTCCTACGACATCCTCCCCCAACTGAACGCCTCGGCTGTTTGGGTGTACGCCACGGGGAACACCATGACGGTGCCGGTCGGCTATTACATTATCGGCTACAACATTGTGGTGGAATACAGCGGCACCAACGCCTACCGCATGGCCCCCTACCACCGCCTGGACCTGTCGCTGCGCTGGCGGCTGCGGCAGTCGGAGCATTGCGAGCACAACCTGCTTTTTTCCGTGTACAACGTGTACAACCGCAAGAACCCCTTCTTTATCAGCATACAGACAAACATGGAAGGCACGGACCTTCACCACGTGGCCCTGCAAAGCCAAGCCTACCAGATGTCCCTCTTCCCCATACTGCCTTCGATTTCCTGGAACGTGGCGTTCAAATAGCCTACAAGGTGTCCACGGCCAAGGCCGCCATGCTCACCCTTACCCCGGGAACCGATTTCAGTGTCTGGGCGGCCGCCTCCAGCGTGGCGCCGGTGGTGACCACATCGTCCACCAGTATCAGGTGACGGCCCTCCACTTCGGAAGGGGAAGCCACGCGAAAGACCGTCTGCACGTTTTCCCAGCGCTGGTAAACGGAACGCTTGGTCTGAGTGTCCGTGGCGACCGTGCGCAGCAACACGCGACTCCACACCGGAAGCCCCATGGCTTCCCGCATGCCTTCGGCGATTTCCTCGCTTTGATTGTAGCCGCGCACGCGCTGTTTCTTTGGATGCAAGGGAATGGGGACCAAGGCTTCCGCCTGGCTGAACACCGCATGGGCGCACAAGGCCTCCCCCAGCAGTCGGCCGAAATAACGCCCGATTTCCGGCCGGTCCCCGTATTTCAGGGCATGCACTATAGACTGCACGCTGCCTCCCTTGCGGAAATGCAGGTAGGCGGCGGCAGCCTCCACCTGCACCCTTCCCCAAAACAGCTGTTCCATCGGATTGGGCGAACGGAAGGGATAGTCGGTGCGGGGCAAGTGAAGCTCACATTCCGGACAGATGCAACGGCTGCTTTTGGGCATTTTCCTTCCGCAGGCATAGCAATAATTCGGATAAAATAAGGAGAGAAAATCCGCCAGCCAACGATTTTTCATGCAGAATAAATTGAATATCAGTTTGAATAAATTTGTTGTCCTCTTGTACAAACATACGCGATAATTGAATATCTTTGTACTCTATTTTTGATTTTCGCATACGAATTAATTTTTATAGAAAATGGACGATTACAGAACCCCTTCGGACGAAAACCTGAAATACAGGAAATGGAGCAACATCTTTCTGATTCTCTCCATCGTATTGGCCTTGCTGCTGATACTCTCCCTGATACGCACCCGTTCCACTAAAACAGAATGGAAAGAGTCTGTATCCCAGCAGGTTTCATTGCAAAGTGAATTGGATTCCATACTGTTCGCCTACGACCAGATCAAGAACGAATACGGCGAGCTGAACGCCCAGCTGACGGAAAAGGACAGCGCCATCATGGCCCAAGCGGAGGAAATCCAGAAACTGATACAGTCCCAGTCGGATTACCGCCGCGTCAAGAAGAAACTGGAGCTACTGCAAAACCAGGGCAAGGAATACGTCAGGCTGTTGGATTCCCTTTACGCGGCCAACGAGACCCTGACCATCGAAAACCGGAAAATCAAGAGCGAATACTCCAAATTGAACGCGGAGCACCAGCAGATGGCTTTGGTGCAGGATTCGCTGAACGAACGCATACGGACGGCCTCCCATCTGAAAGCCTACGACATTGCCGTACAGGGTATTGTCATGAAATCCGGCGGCAAGAAGGAAGAGGCCACCAACCGCAGCAAACGGGTGGAAAAATTCAAAATCACCTTCACCTTGGGTGAAAACGCCATCGCAAAGCCAGGCAACACCAACCTGTATTGCAGGCTGTCCATTCCGAGCGGCAAAGTGCTGGCCTTGGGCAAAGGCGACGCCTACACCTTTGTCAATGAGGGCAAAGTGCTGCAATACACCGTCAAATCGACCGTGCTTTACGAAAACAAAGCCCAGAACGTGGTCATGTACTGGAACCTGAGGGACGGTGACGCCGCCGTTCCCGGCACCTACATCGCCCAACTTTTCACGGAGGACGAATACATAGGCGAAGCCTCCGTAACCTTGAGATAACACAACATTTTAAACATACTTGATATGGCCATAGCTATTACAGACCAGAATTGGGAAGAACTGGTAAAAAACAACCCCTTCGTCGTCATGGATTTTTGGGCGGAATGGTGCGGACCCTGCCGTGCCATCGCTCCCTTTGTGGAAGAAGCCGCACAAGAAATGGAAGGCAAAGTCCTGATCGGAAAAGTGAACATTGACGAGAACCCGCAAGTCACCATGAAGTTCGCCATCAAGAACATCCCCACCCTGATTTTCATCAAGAACGGGGAAATCGCGGACAAACACGTGGGTGCACTCCGCAAAGCCGACCTGATGGACAAAATCAATGCCTTTCTCCAATAAAATTAGATGAACGACACCCTCCGACTGGCGGACACCTTGAGTTTCGCCGAGACACACCACTTATCCAATGGGGAGATTTTCCTCATTGGATTTTTGGGTGTTATGGCCTTCATGCTGCTGCTGATGGTCGGTATGAAAGCCGCCACACTGCTGGCCCGCCGATGGGAGGACAAAAACAAGAACGCATGAAACCGCACATTCGCAAGCTGAGCCTTTTATTGCTCTGTGGATTAACACTCTGTACCTGTAAGCACAAACCCGAGATACGGGAGGAGGAAGCCTATTTAGGCTTCGTCCGTCAGATTGTGGAAGCCGCCTATGCCGAACGGCCCGATCCGGAGGTTTTCAACCAGGCCTTTGACAACGAAGCTTTTGCGGACCGCATACTGGCCCAAGGTGACCTTTCCGAGGCCGACAGGGAAAAAACGCTTTCATTTCTTGCGGACTACTTCAAACCGGGGCAACGCATGCTCGCCCGGGTGGAAGCCGGGGCGGACTACCAGCTGATCCGTTTCTTCATGCGTCAGGACACGGCCCACGTGCTGTTCCGCATCTACAACGAAACCATCACCTTTGAGGACTGGATGCTCCTCTCCCGCAACGGCCAGATCCGCATCATCGACATCAGCGACCCCGTGTCCGGCATGTTCTGGAGCGACGAATGGAACATGAACGCCTGTGCCTACCTGAATGTCAGCAGCGACCATTTTCTCATCAACGAAAAGCTCATCGCCATCAACCAATGGATAGGCCAAAAGGAGTTTGGTAAAGCCGACAGCCTTTTCACCTGGGTAGAGCAGGCGACGGCAAGCAACGTCTACGCACAGGCCTTACGCATGAACCTGATCAGCCAAAGTCAGTCCTACGACTCCCTGCGGCGTTTCTGCGGACAATTCCTGCAACGCTTTCCGGAGCGTCAGGCGACTGTGGCCTTTTTCAGCCTGCAACGCGCCATCGCCGACGGCGACATGGAAAAAGTGCGCCTGCATTGCGGAGAGTTGGGCGAAACCCTTGGCTACGACCCCATTTTCTACCTCTACTTAGCTTGGGGCTACAAAGCCTCCGGAGACCTGAACGCCTCCTTGGCCATGTTGGACAGCCTGATCGGGCAAATGCCCCTGCAATACGACTTCTACAACTACCAGTTGGATTTGTATTACGACATGAAGGACACGAAAGGCTTCATACGGCAGATGGACCGCATTGACAGCCTGTTCTCCGCATCGGAAGAGGACATTCCCTTCTATCGGCACACCTACCCCGCCATGCTCTCCACGCCGGAGTTCAAGGATTGGGAGAAAAGGCATCAGGAGAAACTGAACCGGGAAAAAACAAGCTTATGACGCACCTGCTTTGCTTGGAGACCGCCACAGAAATCTGTTCAGTGGCCCTTTCGGAAGACGACCGCTGCATTGCGTGTGTGGAAGACCCTCAGGGAAACTCCCACGCGGAACTGCTTATGCCCCTGATTGACCAGTGCCTGCGGCAGGCAGGTGTAGGCAAGCGGGAGCTGGACGCCGTCTGCATCAGCAGCGGGCCCGGTTCCTACACCGGATTGCGCATAGGCACGTCCTCCGCCAAAGGACTGTGCTACGCCCTTTCCATCCCGCTGCTAGCCGTACCCAGCTTAGAAGGCATCGCCTGCGGCGCGGCCATGGCCTGTCCGGACGCGGACTGCTTCCGCCCCATGATTGACGCCCGGCGCATGGAAGTGTACACTGCCCTTTACGATGCTCAAGGAACACTGTTGCGGGAAACGGAAAGCCTGATTATCAACAGCGAATCCTTTGCAACGGAAAGGCAGGGGCACACCCTTGTCCTCTGCGGCAACGGTGCGCCCAAATGCCGGGAGACCCTGCAAGGGGAAGGCCTGCGCTACAGTGACACCCTGTCGTCCGCACGCTACCTGATACCCGGTGCCTTCCGCCGTTGGAAAGCGGGGCAACGGGAGGACACCGCCTATTTCGAACCCTATTACCTCAAGGCTTTCCAAGCCGGGAAGCCCCACGTGAAAGGACTGCGCTAACATGGAGAACACCAAGGACATACCGGATACACACACGACGGACGAAGCCCCCTGCCCCTACGAGCAGCTCGCACGTGAGGCCTGGGAGTCCAGCGCCGAATACAACGGCACGCCTTGGGACGAGACCGATCCCGTGGAAAGCGAATTGCGGGAAAAGAAAAAAGATCTGGTGATTCTGGCCCTGACCGATTACAGCCGCCACGGGGACGCCGCGGTGGCCCATGCCGTGGCGGTGAGCATGATTTTCCATGCCGAACTCTGCATACTTCCCCTGCTTCCCGATGTGGAAGCGCATAGCGAAAGCTTGAAACACAGCCTGTTCGTGGCAGAGACCCACCACGTGCCAGTCACCTGGCAGCCTTACGAGCCCCAACTGCGCCGGAGAATCCACGACATTGCGGGTGAAATCAACGCCATGATGCTCGTCATGGGGGTTTCCTCCGAACGCAAGCAAAGTTTTTTCACCCGCCGGAAAGCCCTGCGCTGGATACTGCCCTCGCGCATTCCGGTCTTGGTGGTCGGAAGCGCCCTGCCCCGCCCAGACGCCTACCGCCACATCATACTGCCCTTGGACACCTCCGTCTATTCCAAGGAAAAAGCCCTGTGGGCCGGTTACTTCCACCGCTTCTACCACGCAAACATCCACCTGCTGTACAAGGAATACAAGGACAAATACCTGGCCCAGAAGCTGAAAGCCAACCTGCTTTTCACTGAAAAAATCTACGGCAACCTGGACATCCCGAGCACGGCGCACCCGCAGCCCGACGGCTGGGAGGAAATCGAGGGGACTGCCTTGCGCTTCGCGCCGGAAATACAGGCCAGCCTCATGGTCTGCATGACCACCAGATACCCCACTCCCATCGACCTGCTGTCGGGAAGGCGGGAAAAACACTGGATGAGGCATGCGGACGAAATGCCCTTCCTCTTCATCAACCAAAGGGATGACCTTTACGTGCTGTGCACGTAAACACGTAAAAAACGCGAAAAACAGCTTAGGACAGCGCGCGATTGACCTCCGAAGCCCTTTGCAGAATCTCTTCGTACTCCGCCGGGGACAAATCCGCGTAGAAGAAATGCACCGGATTGACTCTCTGTCCGTTTTTAATCACTTCGTAATGCAAATGGGTGCCGGAGGAAAGCCCGGAGCTTCCCATGAAGCCGACCACGTCGCCCCGCTTGACTTTCTGTCCGGGACGCACATTAGCTTTGGACAGGTGGGCGTACACGGTCTGGTAGCCGTAGCCGTGGTTGAGCATCACCGCAATACCGTAGCCCGAACCCGGTCCGTCCCTGCTCACCACGCCGTCGGCGGTGGCGTAAATCGGCTGCCCGCGCTTGCCGATAAAATCGATGCCGGTATGCCGGCGCAGAATATGGTAAATCGGATGGTAGCGCATGCCGAAACCGGAAATCACCTGAGGGTTCTTCACCGGCGTGATGGCCGGAATGTGGCGCATCCGCTCATCGGCGTGTTGTATCATCTCCCACAGCTCCGCAAAGGATTGCAGCTCCACCTGGGTGCGTGCCGCCAAAATGTCCGTTTTGCGGGACAAATCGTCCAGATTTTTGGCGGACACCCGTTTTTCGTAAGGGGCCTCCACCGTATCCATCCAGCGGTTGCGGTCGGCGACCGGCTCTGACTCCAGCAAGGCACGGTAAATGTTATCGTCCTTCTCCTCCAAGTCTTTCAGCACATGGGAAAGCAGATTGACCCGGCGTTCCAGGTAGGCGATCCGCAGGTCATTCTCCTCCAGTTCGCGCTTCAGGCGCTTCTCTTTCGGCGAAGTGAACACATTGGCGTAAATCAGCAGGCTGGCCAAGGCAAACGCCACCGCAATCCCCGTATAAGAAAAAATCTTTTTAAGTTTCTGCTTTACAGAAATTTCCTCTATTTCAAAGGACAGAGACTTGTGGTTGAACTTATATTTCATGCCTCATATAACGAAAAAACTCAGGTTTGCGTATGCCATTTTTTTATATTTTTGCATTTTTAATACCATGGACAAATCAGACCCCAGGCGAATATGGACAGAGTAAGTATTATCCCATTTGAGAAACTGAACCACGATTTCATTGAAGGTGAGGATATTCCAAAAGGAAAAGACGAATACTACCTTCGGGAGATGCAAATCCGGAAAGCCGTCAAAATAAAAAACGGATGGCGCCATCTCACGGCCAAGGAAATTGTCACCTTGGTCAAGAACAACAATATCTCGGACAATTGGGACAATTTTCTGGTATGCAACCCCTTTGACCCCTCCCTGATTTACGGGAACACCTTCCACGGACTGGTCCGCATCGGGGCTGTCACACACAACGTGCTGCAATACCACGACTTGCGTCTGCCCATCGGCATCACGAACTGCAACATCGTGAACTGCGACATCGGCAACAACGTGGCCCTGCACGAAGTCCACTACCTTGCCAACTACATCATCGGCGACCAGTGCATGCTGTTCAACATTCAGGAAATGACCACGACCAACCACGCCAAATTCGGCAACGGCATCCTGAAAAAACGGGAGGAAGAGGACGTGCGCGTCCGTATCGAGCTGATGAACGAGTCGGGGGCCCGCTCCATACTGCCTTTCGACGGCATCATCACCGCCGACGCCTACATGTGGGCCAAATACATCGACGACAATACTTTGCAGGAGCGACTGCAAAGCATCACCCAAAACACTTTTGACGAGCGCAGGGGTTTCTACGGAACCATAGGAGAAAGCTGTGTCATCAAGAACAGCCTGATTATCAAGGACGCGAAAATCGGTGCCCACTGCTACCTCAAAGGGGTGAGCAAAATCAAGAACATCACCATCAATTCCAGTGAAAAGGAACCCTCGCAAATCGGGGAAGGCTGTATTCTGGTGAACGGCATTGTCGGTTTCGGATGCCATATCTTCTACTCCGTCACCGCTATACGTTTTGTCATCGGAAACAACTCCAACCTGAAATACGGCGCCCGCCTCATCAATTCGTTCATGGGCGACAACTCCACCATTTCCTGCTGTGAGGTGCTGAACAACCTGATTTTCCCTTCGCACGAGCAACACCACAACAACTCCTTCCTCATTTCGAGCATAGTGATGGGACAAAGCAACATCGCCGCCGGTGCCACCTTGGGCTCCAACCACAACAGCCGCACCGCCGACGGGGAGATTCAGGCCGGACGCGGTTTCTGGCCCGGACTGTGTACCAGCGTGAAGCACAATTCCCGCTTCGCCTCCTACACCCTGCTCGCCAAAGCCGACTATCCGGCGGAATTGGACATTCAGCTGCCTTTCTCCTTGGTCAGCAACAACAGCCGCAGCAACGAACTGGAGGTGATGCCCGCCTACTGGTGGATGTACAACATGTTCGCCTTGGCGCGCAACACCGACAAGTACCGCAAACGCGACAAACGCCTCACCAAGGTGCAGCACATCGAATTCGACACCTACGCGCCCGACACCATGGAGGAAGTCATTCTCGGACGCAAACTGCTGGAGATTTTCACCGCCAAAGCCTGGTGCCGCACCCACCAATGCGAAATAGACCCCAACGATACGGCCAAGCTTAGGGAGACGGGAAAGAAACTGCTCAACGGCAATCCGGAGGAAGTGCGCAAACTGGAGGTTTTCGGGGACCGCATGGAGAAAAGCGGGCGCAACTGCCGCATACTCAAACCTTACGAAGCTTACCACGCCTACGGGGACATGTTGGTCTATTACGGAGTGACCAACGTGCTGCGCTACATTGAGGAGCATCAGATCACCCGTTTCAAGGATTTGGCCAAAGAATTAGGCAAGCACCACCGCCGCCAGAAAGTCTGGATTAACATGGGCGGACAGGTCATGATGGAAAAGGACCTGGACCGCATCCGCGCGGATATCAACGCGGGCGTGCTAAACAGCTGGAAAGAGATACACAAACGCTACGACGAGATTTGGAAACGCTATCCGACAGACAAACAGAGTCATGCCTACCTTTCGCTCTGCTATCTTTTAGAAACGGACAATTTCACCGAAGCGCAATGGAAAGAAATGATACGGAAAACCATGCGCATACAGCAATACATCTGTGATCAGGTGTACGCCTCGCGCAACAAGGACTACACCAATCCCTTCCGCCATTCCACCACCCGCAACGAAGCGGAATTCCTGAGCCTGTACGGCCAGATTGACGACATCGGTTTCGTGCGGCAGACGAAGGAAGAGACGGAAGAGGTCGTGAAGAGGTTGGAAAAGTTAGTTTAGAAGTAAGAAGAAAGAAATAAGAATACATTTTAATAGAAACATAAATACAAATCATTATGAAAGTTTCACGTGTTTTTCTCCATCAATTGGCATTGGGGATTCTGATTCTCTGCACAGCAGTCGGAGTGCAGGCCCAGGCCACCTATCTCGGCAATGAGAAGTTCTCATCCCGGATACCGCAAGGCTGGAGCGTCCAGCCGAAATCCACCACCACCGCGCCGACATGGACACCGGACACTCTGGTGTCGGTATCGAAAAAGTACGCCATGCACGGGCATGTGCCGTATTCTTCCGGAGACACGGTGGAACTGGTCACCCCCTTCTACGATTGCAGCAACTACAAGTATGTGATGGTCAAGTTCAACCACATCTGTAAAGTGCTGCCCTCCGACGTATGTGAAGTCATGTACCAGGAGCAAGGGGTCGGAAGCTATTACCGCTGGAAAGTGCTGCCCAAGGACGCTTATTTGGGGAGCAGCGCCACCTATAAAAAGAACCCGGTGTTCTCCCATACCACCTATCCCGAATGGGGCGCGGGCGACACCTTCGCACGTCCCGACGACGGATGGTGGAAACAAGAGGTGTTTGACATGAGCAACTATGCCAGCTTCTCCACCCTGCGTTTCAAATTCATCATCCGCAAAGGAAGCTATTTCGGCTCCTTTATTGCTAGCGGATGGTTCGTGGACGATTTCCAGGTGCTGGCCTCCAACTTCGCCATCCGGCCCCCGGTGGTCGAATGGATCAACCAATTGAGCGCCGTCATCTATTCCACCGGCCCCTTCGTGATTGACGCCAAAGTGGCCACGCGTACGGAAGCCCCCATACAGAGGCCCGTGCTGCACTACAGCGCCTCCCGCGACAACCAGCTTAAAGAGGACTCCATCCGCATGACCGCCCTGCAAGGGGACTCCATCTGGAGGGCCGTGCTGCCCCAGTTTGTCTACGGAACCGATGTGTCCTACTGGATTGAAGGACGCGACTCGGTCGGGAACACCGCCCGCGCCTCCAGCCATTTCACCACCAAGCGCCGCGACGCGAACGACGCCGCCATGTACACCTACTACGCCGGTGCGGACACCATGGCCCCTCCGGCCACCGACATGGCAGTCATCTACACGAGCAGCAACTCCTCCTCCCAAGCCCGCGTGCTTTACTTGGCTTCCGACATCCATCCGCAGAAGCGCGGAGGAAACATCACCAGCATCGCCTGGTTTAACGAACGTTACAACTATTCCTGCCGCAGGAATCTCAAAGTATGGATGTTAGCCACCACCGACAGCCTGACTTCGGCCACCGCCATGGATCCCCAGAAAAGCGGCGCCACCTTGGTGTTCGACGGCGTGACCAACAGCCAGTTGAGATGGAACAACATCAACCTGACCCAAGCTTTCCGCCTCCCTGCGGGCAAGAATCTCTACGTGTTTTTTGAAGGCTACGGCGGAAACACCACCAGCGACATTTACTGGGCCTGCCACGGCAAAATCGCCAACCGCTGCGCCTACTACCTCAAAAGCACCTGGATGGACCCCAACCTTATTCCGCTGATGCGCTTCGGCTTCGACAGGATTGGCGACTTCGGTTCGTATTCTGTCGCGCTGACGAGCATTGACAAACCCGGAAAAGGCAGCGTGGCCGGTAAGCAAAGCGTCAGCATCACCCTGCAAAACAAGGGAGACAAAGAATTGGTCTCCACCCGCATCGACTGGATGGTCAATGGCGTGATGCAGAGTCCGAAAACATGGACAGGCAACCTTCCTTGCGACTTTTACGACACCATCACGCTGGGAACCTACACCCAGCGCATCGGACGCTACGACACCCTGACGGTATGGGTCAGCCTGCCCAACAACCAGAAAGACCCCGTGTTGAGCGACGACACCCTCAGCACCACCTCCTACGGCTGCGACAGCCTGCTGAAAGGCGTCTACACCATCGGCAAAGGCGCGAAATACGATTATCCTTCTTTAGAGGAAGCCATGTTCAGCATTAACACCTGCGGCATGGGGGGCGACATTGAGCTCCGCCTCGCAAGCGGCACCTACAACGAAGCCTGGGACTTTACCGACTTCGGCGCGGTTACCGGACCTTACACCGTGACATTCAGCTCAATCGCCAAGAATGCGGACAGTGTGAAGATACGGCCCTCATCCGGCTATCCCCTGTATCTGGACAACAGTTCCCACCTCACCTTCCAATACCTGACCTTTGACGCGAACGGGGCAAGAAACAACTGCGTGTACTTGACCAATGCCAGCAGCGACATCACCATCCGTCACTGCAAACTGTCCGGCTACTCCGCCGCCAACAGCACGGGTACGGCCCAGGCGGTCATCTACAAGCCGAGCAACGGCACCCTCGTCCACCGCATCCGCATCATAGGCAACGAAGTCCTGTACGGAAGCTATGGCATCTACATGTACGGAAACGGCCAGAACGCACCGAACACGGACATCGTGTGCGACAGCAACTACTTCACGGGCAGCTACTACATGCCGGTACAATGCTACTATTGCGAAATCAACTTCCGGCACAACGACCTGGTGGAAACCACTACCGGATACACCTATTACTACGGTGCCCGCTTCTACTACTGCAAGAAATCCCGTGTGGACGGCAACCATGTGCGCACCAACTCCTTAGCCACCTACCATTACGGCATCACCTTCAGCTACGGAGACTCCACCAGCATGGTCTGCAACAATGAAATCATCCTGAAAAACAACAACAGCGGCGCGGTTTACGGAATGTACGTGCCTTACAACTACGGCACGGTCGTGGCCAACAACAGCGTGTTCATCACCGGCACCACCACCAGTGCCTGCTACGGCATCTTCACTTATTTCTACGGCTCCTATCAGGGCGTTATCCGGAACAACATCGTCACCATCGACAGCGTCACCATCAAGGGTACGGGCTATCCCCTGTATTCCTCCAACAACACCAACATGTCCCAGTTCGACGTGGACTACAACTGTTGGTATGGCAGGAATTACATCGCCTATGTGGCCGGAGGCATCAGCACCATTTCCGCCTTGCAGACAGCGGTTCCCTCCGCCCTGCATGACATCCGCTACAACCCTGTGTTCAAAGATCCTTCCAGCAACCGCTCGGAACTGCATTTGGCCACGGCGGACAAACTAATGTGCAAGGTGCAGCCTGGTGTGACCACCGACAAAGACGGGGAAATGCGTATCGCCATGACGGTCCGCGGCTGCTACACCGGCAAAGTGGACTCCGCCAACGGCGCGCTGATTGCCCTGCTCAACTGGCCGGAAACCAGCCAGAAAGGGGACACCCTGCGGCCTTACGTAGTCTTGCAGAACGCAGGCTTGCTCCCGCTCACGTCCGCAACCATCGGATGGAGGGTGAACAACGTTTTCCAACCCAATGTGGGATGGACCGGCTACCTCAAGACCGGCGAAATGGACACCATCGCCCTGGGCCGCTACGTCAGCCGTACCGGCTACAACAACATCACCGCCTTCCTGCGTAACATCGGCACTTTGGTGGACAAGCATCCGGAAGACGACACGGTGAATGCCGTGAACTACAGCTGCGACCAGATTCTCTCCGGAAACTTCACGGTGGGAAGCTCCGGCTACTTCAAAACCATGACCGAAGCCATTGACATTCTTCATAAATGCGGCGTGGGCGGTCCGGTCACCCTGCAAATGCAGCCCGGATACTTCCAGGAAAACGTCGTCATCGGCAACATTCCGGGTGTCAATGCCAACCAGCCGCTGACCATCACTTCAACCACCGGCGACTCCTCCTCCGTCTACTGGATGAGGGACGACGACGCCTACCTCACCATGGCTTCCGTGCAGGCCTCTCCCTTAGTGCTGGACGGCGCCCGTTACATTAAAATTAAGAACATCACCTTGAGCGGCATCGCCCCGAACACAACCAAGGGCTACTACTTCAGCCACGGTCTGGTCATTACCGGCAACACCCGCGACATTGAGGTCAGCAACTGCTACCTGCTCTCCCCGCCCAACTTCACCCAAGCGCTGACCGGAACCCAGCACAACGCGGTGTTCCTCAACGGCGGCGACGTGCGTGACATCCACATTCACCACTGCTTAGTGGAAGGCGGCGCCAACGGATTCTACCTCTACGGTGCCGGATCCTCCGCCCGCATGTCCCGCATCCGCATTGAGAACAACACCATCACCCGGGTGGACTATTCGGCCCTTTACGCCTATTACACCGACTCCCTCACCTTCCGGGACAACTTCTCCAAACAGCGTCAGGGCAATTTCACGCCGAGCAAGGCGGAAATCCTCTACCTGTATTACACCAATGCAAACATTGTCAATAATATCTTCCGTTTTGACGCCATCAACAGAGGCGTGTACGCCTATTACTTCGGTGACACGGCCAAAGGCTTCTGCCAACTCGCCAACAACGAATTTATGGGAAGAATCACGGCAAGTGCCGGATGCGGCATTTTCTGCGGTTACTATTCCCAAATGAAGATATACAACAACTCCTTAGGGCTTGAATCGGACGTTTCCGACGCCTACGGACTGTACTGCTCCACCAACATCCGGTTCGGGGATGTGAAGAACAACATCTTCTTCATGCGTTCCACCAAGAACAACACCTACCCTGTCTACATCACCAGCACGAACTACCTGAACTATTTCCGTTTCAACTACAACTGCTACCGTAACGAATACCCGACCCAGCCGAACATCGGCTACGTGGGCGCGCCCAAGACCAGTCTGGCCGCCTGGCAGCAGACGGTGAAGAACGACACTGGATCCGTAACGGTACGTCCGGACTTCTCCGACCTCAGTTCGAGCCTGGAAGTGATGGACAGCATCGGCATTTCCTGCCCGACCCTGCCGGATTTGCGCTACGACATCCGCAACAACACCCGTGACAGCGTCAGCACCAACATGGGCGCGTATGAATTCACGCCCATCGCTTTGGATTTGGCCGTCAAAGCCATCGTGTCCCCCACCCTGACCGCGCCCACCACGTCCCAGACACCGGTCTCCATCATTCTGACCAACGTCGGAAGCACGACCGTCACTTCAGCGAACATCGGCTTCTCGCTCAACGGAACGCATCAGGGCACCTATGCGTGGAAAGGGCAGCTCGCCTATATGGACACCTTGCGTGTCACCATTGGCAGCACCGTTTTCCCGAGCGGAGCCAACAGACTGACTGTCTACTGTTTCCAACCGAACAACGGCACTGACGGCAACCGTGTCAATGACACCGCCCACACTACCATTTATGGCTGCGACTCCGCCATCTACGGCTCCTTCACGGTCGGCACCAGCCAAGCGGACTTCACCACCGTCGGAGACGCCTTGCAAGCCTTGCAGTCCTGCGGCATGAGCGGTCCTGTGGTGCTGAACATACTCAGCGGCACCTACGGGGCGTTCAGCATGGAGAATTTTGACGCCGCCACCGCCAAGAACACCCTGACCATCCGTTCCGCCACCGGCATCAAGTCGGATGTGATTTTCACTGACATGTACGCCTGCAAACTGACCAATGTGAAAAACGTCTTCTTCCAAAACCTTTCCTTCCAGGGCTCTGTGGTGGCCGTGGAGTTGGGCGGCTACTTGGAAAACGTGGAGTTCAGAAAGTGCAACCTGTACATTCCCAACAACGTGGACCACAACTCCTACCGTACCGTCAATTACGACAACACCAGCAACAATAACCGCTACCTGAACAATGTGCGTTTCATCGGCAACGACATCCGCGGCGGCTACTACAACTTCTACCTCTACTATCCGGCGGGAGCCACGGGCAACCTTGCCTCCGACGGCATCACCATCGACAGCAACAACATGTCCTACTCCTTCAACTACGGAGTGTACATCTATTATTACAGCCGCATCAACAGCTTCTCCTACAACCAAATCATCAACGGAAGCAACGCCGAGACCTTCTACGCCTTCTATTCTTCCTACTATTCCAGCATCGACCGCATGGAAGGCAACCGCATACGGCTGAACAACAACGACAATTCCTACGGATTCTATCTGGCCAACTACCAGAACCACGCCACCTACCATACGCAGGCGGCCCTTCTGGCGAACAACGAGATTATCCTGAACGGAAACGGCTCCAAGTACGGCATTTATTTGAGCAACCCCAACGGCAACTGGGATATTGTGAACAATTCCGTGTATGCGCAGGGCAGCGGCACCGGCTACTGCCTCTACCATGACAATACCAACTCCTCCTGCCAGATCAATATCGTGAACAACCTGCTGGCCGGAGACTATGCCAATGTGTACCCGCTTTACCTGCCCAACACCACCAGCCTTTCCTACGGCAAGTGCGACTACAACAACTATTCCTCGACGGGAAGCCTGGCCTACATCGGCGGGAACAAGAACAGCCTCGCTGACATACGGAACGCCAATCCGACGCAGAACCTGCATTCCACAGCGACCCCTCCCGTTTGGAAAGACCTCGTCATGAGCGGCCTGCAAGTGACAAACAGCCGCAAATACCCCTGCCTGACCGACTATAACGTGCTCAGGGACATTCTCGGCACCGTCCGCTACACCAACACCGCCATGGGCTGCTACGGCATGGAGCCTGACTCCAACGATGCCTCGCTGACGGCATTTGTCGGACTGAACGCCATCACGTCTTCCGCTGCGGCTCCCCTCTCGGTAGTCATCACCAATGTGGGCTACAAGCCCATCACTTCCGCCCGCATTGGATTAGACATTGACGGCGTGAACCGCAAAAACGTGACCTATGCGCCTGCCCAGGCCTTAGCCTCCCTGCAAAGCGACACGGTGCTGCTGGATCAGCTCTCGCTCTCCAACGGCCCGCACACCTTCGAGGCATACGTCACCATGCAGAACGACTCCAACCAGATCAACGACACCCTGCGGACCATCCACAACGTCTGCACCCGCTCCATCGCAGGAACCTACCGTATCGGCAAATCCTCCAAGGCGGACTACCGGATTGACCAATTGGACAGCCTGTTCTCCGACATGAGCCATTGCGGCGTGAGCGGCGATGTGACGCTGGCTTTCGAAAGCGGCTCCTACACCATCGGACGCATCGATTTGTCCAAAGCGGCCACTTCCATGAACGGACACCAGCTGACCCTGACCTCTTTGGCCAAGAACCGTGACAGCGTGCTGCTCTCCCATGACACCGACCTGCTGATTATCGGAGACATCAAAAACGTATGCGTCTGCGACCTGAGCCTCCGTGCCTCCTTCGGCAACACCGTGACCATCACGGGAAATTGCGAGAACATCGCGCTGCTGCGCAACAACCTCACCCAAACTTTCTCCAAAGATTACAACGTCAATGTGATTTACCAGACGAAACAGCAGAGCATCAACAACCTGCGTGTCAGTGGAAACAACATCAAGGGCGGATACTACGGACTGTACCTCTACGGACTTTCCTCCACCCTGCTGCACAAGGACATCCGCATCGACAGCAACAGCTTCCTGCGGCAGTTCTCGTTTGCTTCCATGCTGGAATTCTGCGACATCCGCAGTTTCTCCGACAACGATGTGCGCATGGACACCGTTTCCGACGACTGGAACGGACTGTACGCCTACGGATGCAGTGTGGACCGCATCAACCGTAACACCTTTGACGCCTCCAAGGCATCTTCGGCCAACGTCACGACCGTTTCGCTGGAATACATCAACTACTACACCAACACCTACCAGTCCGCGCAAATGACGAACAACATCATCCGTGCGAACCTTCTCAAAGGCGGCACGGGCTTGTACGTCTACTATGCCCATATCGGCATTTACCACAACACGGTCTACATGGAAGGGAACAGCAACGGCTACGCCTTCTACGGCTACGGCGTGAACGGCTACGAAACGGATGTGAAAGGCAATCTGTTTGTCTGCCAGCCCACCCATACGGCTTGCTACTACTCCGCCACCAACGGACTGAACATGGATTACAACAACTTCTACAACCAGGGCGGAAAGAACCTGCTCTACTATGCGAACACCTATTACCAGACCAACCAGGCGATGGCCAACGCCACCGGAATGAACCCGAACGGCGGCGACTACCCCGTGGTGTTCGAACAGGCTCCCCAGAACCTGAAGCTGAAAGAATACGTTTCCCTGCTGATGCCCAATATCGGCATTTCTGAAGACAAGGATGGCGTGCGCCGCAGCGGCCTGACCACCATGGGCGCCTACCAGAGCGAGCTGTACCAGACCGACGCCGCGCTGAAAGACTTCGCCACCACCCGTCTGAACCAGAGCCAGACCCCGGTCTCCGTCACCCTGATGAACGTGGGTACGGACACCCTGACTTCCGCCACCATCTACTGGACATTCAACAAGGTGCAGCAAACGCCTGTCCAATGGAAAGGCAAACTGATACTGGGTGCCTCCGCCATCGTGCCGTTAGGCAATGTCACACCGGATTTCGGCAGCATCAACCGCCTCGTCGCGTGGGTCAGCCAGCCGAACAACCGCACGGACGCCAACCACCGGAACGACACCATTTCCTATGAGGAATACGGCTGCCGCGGACGCCTTGCCGCCGGTACCTACACCGTGGGCGGCAACAACCCGGATTACGCCAGCATGGAGGAAGCGCTGATGGCCTTGAACACCTGCGGCATCTCCGGACCGGTCGTCCTGAGCGTCCGCCAGGGAACCTATCCGGCCTTCCGCGTGGAAGAGCTTGTTTCCGGCAGCAGCAGGACCAACACCATCACCGTCAAGGCGGAAAAAGGCGCGACTGTGAGCTTTGACGGAGGAAGCACGACTCCTTCCCTTTATTTCGGAAGCACTTCCAACTGGGTGTTTGAAGGGGTGATTTTCGGAAACGCCCAAAACGGTAAAGTCGGTGTGCAGCTGGAAGGGAATCCGGAAAACGTCACCTTCCGCCACTGCGAGCTGCTTTCCAGCGTCACCGCGACCAACAGCGGCTACATGGCCATCTGCATCAACAACCAGAACAACAACGCCTGTCCGGTCAATGTGCGCTTTATCGGCAACCGCATCCGTGGAGGCTACTACAACGCTTATCTCTACTATTCCGCCTCCACCACGGACAACATGCAGTACGCATCCGTCATCATGGACAGCAACACCTTCAGCGACGCCTACGCCTACGGTATCTACAACTATTACTACTCGGCCATCAAGGAGGTGACCAACTGCACCTTCACCAACAGGACCAACAGCACCACCTTCTACGCCCTGTATTCGGCCTACTACACCCAGTGGAACAAGATTGAGAACAACCGCATCCGTATCAGCGGCAACGTCACGGGCTACGGCCTCTACCTGTACTACTACCAAAACTACAACCGGACGGTCTATGCCACTGTCTGCAACAACGAAATCCACATTTCGGGACAGTCGGGCGCACGCTACGGCATCTATGCCTACTATCCTTACGGAAACCTCGCGGTGCATCACAACACCATTTTCCTGGAATCCGACAAGAGCACAGCCTATGGCCTCTATCTCTACAACTCCACCACCACCTATAAGATAGATGTCACCCGTAACATTGTGTACACCAACGCCGTCACCAACTATCCGCTTTATTTCGCCAACACGAACTACACCGGTGCGGGCTACGGACAGCGTTCGTACAACGACCTGTATTCCCCCACCAACGTGGCCTACGCGGGCGGAGCATTGGCGAACGTGGCCGCTTTGCAGAACGTGAGCAAACAGGATTCCCACACCGTCAGCAGGCAACCTTCCTTCCTTTCGACAGGCAACACCCTGGAGATTGACAACTACGAAGGTTTCCTCTGCCCGATGCTGAACAGCGTGAAGAACGACATCCTCGGCTTCCAGCGGACCAAGACCACCCTGATGGGCGCCTACGGGGCCAAGATGGAAGAAGGGGTCAATCTGAAAGCTGAAAGCTTTGTGTCTCCTCAGCCCATTGCCGACATCATCTGCTACGACGACTACACGCAGGTTTCCGTCGCCATACGGAGCAACGGACGCACGAACCCGGATTTCAGCAAATCCCCCCTGCGCATCTCCTTGGATGTGACCGGCGCCATCAACTACCATTTCGACACCACCCTCCGCTCCGGAACCATGGCGGCACTGACCATGGACACCATCCAGCTCTGCCTGGTGCCTACCATGAACAGTGGCACCTATCAGTTCCACATCCGTCTGACAGACACCTCCGATGTGCGTGCTGACGACGACACCCTGAGCCTGATTTACCGCGCCCACCGGGTGGAACTGCCCTACGACATCGACTTCAGCACCCGTCCGGACGAATTTGTGAATGCGGTCCTGGCCGGAAACGGCGGATGGAAGATTGTCCAAGGTAAAGGCACGCAACCGGACATTGCGCCGGCCTTCGGCACGGGCCGTCTGGAATTCGCCGGAGCGAACGAGCCGGGCGCTTTCGCCAACGCCATCTTCAACGCGGTGAACATCCAGAACTGCCACAATCCCAAGCTCAGCTTCTGGTACGCCCACACGCCCACCGACAAGCGCGATCTCACCATTGTGCTTGCCACCACGGACGGAGGGGCCACCTTCACGGAAATCGGCCGTATTGTGGCCGCCGACACCGCCACCTTCTGGAAACAGTACGACATTGACTTGAGCCGCTTCTCCAAAGCCAGCTGCCTTTCCATCATCTTCCAGGGCATGAGCTTCGGAGGCTGCAACCAAAGCATTGACCGCATCCGCATCACGGCCGAGAAGGACGCCTCCATCAGCCTGCTGCCTGTGGACCGGACGAAACTGTCGGCCTGCGAAAGCACGCCCATCGACATCAAGGCGGTGGTGACCAACCATTCCAAGCTGAACGTCGACCTGACCAAAGACACCATCAACTTCCAAATCACGGGAGCCATCAACTACAGCAATTTCCTTGTATACGACCGCAAACTTTCGCCCTTCGAATCCGACACATTCCTGATTGGAAAAGCGAGCTTCGAGACCAACGGCGCCTACTACATGGAAATCTGTATGCAGCCTCGGGACGAGGACAGCTCGGACGACACCCTGCGCGACTCCACGCTGATTATCAGCCAGGATGTGGCTGTGAAGGAGATTCTCGGCATTGACGACCAGATTGCCAAGCTCTCCGGTGAGAAGATTGCCGTCTCCGCCCTTGTGGTGAACACCGGCAACGTGCCGCTTAACCGCTGCTATGTGCACATGCTGATAGACGACGAAGAAGTGCTGACCGACACGGTTTACCGCCGTATCGGCATAGGCGACACCCTCGTCCATCCGATGAGCCGTCCCTTCACGGTGCCCAAAGTGTCCAAAGACCAACCGTATTACTTCTTAGAACTCGCCGCCAGCATTGACTGCGACGCGAACGAAGCCAACAACGCCTCTTCCATCATTGGCAATGTCAAAATTCCGGACACGAACGACATCCGCATCCTCAGCATGCACACCACCGACTCCACAGTGGGCAAGACCAAACTCTACCCCACTGTGCGCGTGGCCAACATCGGCAACTCCGAAGCCACCAACATCACGTTGCACGCCATGGTGTGCAACCAATCCGGTGACGTCTTGGAGAACATCAGCGGCATCATCAACTACATCCGCATGAACGACAATGTGGAATACCAGTTCACCATGGCTTACAGGGTGCCCAACTACACGGGAAAATACACCTTGAAAATCTATGTGGAGAAATACGCCAGTGACACCATGCAGGCCAACGACACGCTCAGCGCGCAATACACCTGCATCAACGACGGTACCGGCATAAGCGATGCCAGGCATCCGGAATGGGCCATGGGACAGAACCAGCCCAACCCGGCGGCCAACAGCACCCGCATCCCCTACTTCGTACCGCAGGACGGCACGGTCACCTTCTCCCTCATGGGAGCCAACGGGCAGCTGCTGCGCCGCGAATCCTTCTTCGCCACCGCCGGGGAACACCAGATGGAAGTCCCCGTGGACGAACTGGCCTCCGGCATCTACTACTACAGCATGGAATACTTGGGAGAACGCAAAGTGAAAAAGATGCAGATTCTCCGGTAAACCACCCTGCCGTCTGACGCAAGCGGGCGTCCCTGCAAAGGGATGCCCGCTTTTTTCATCCCCCGGCGCAGGGAAAAGGCGAAGACAAAAAAAGCGGACAGTCCCAGACTGCCCGCCCATGTTTTTGGCGAATGCCGAAAAAAAACGTTTATTTCCGGTTGTTCAAACGGTCGGAAATGGCGGAAGCGGCTTTCTTGGCGCCTTCGTCAGCAGCCTTTTTACCGGCGGCCGCGGCTTTCTCCTTCACGCAACGCTCGTACTCGGCCTTCATTTCAGCCTGGAAGTCCTTGTCGTCCTTGTAAGCGGCATAGCTCTGCTCCAGAATGGCCTTGATGCAGGCTTCCACGGAAGCGGGATCGGTCTGGTAGCAGTTGCACTTGGCCTGACCGGCCTGACGGGCCTTGGAGAGGATCTCCTCCTTGTTAACGACAGGAGCGGCGGCAGGGGTTTCCGTGGCTTCCGCCACAACGGCTTCAGGTTCTTCCGTCACAGTCTCTTCCACAGCCGGAGTCTCCTCCTCGGGCAGCAGCTCTTCAGTGTTCTTGTTTCCGCAGGAAACGGCCACGGCAGCGGCAAACAGCATACTTGTCAGTACAAACAAATTTTTTTTCATGACACTTGTTTTTAATGGTTAGTAATTATTGAATTTGTTTACAGTTCATTGTCATTTCTTCCCCTTTCTTCCGGGAAACAGTGCAAAAGTATACATTTCACCCATGTCTTCCGCCGCCAAACGTCTTTTTATTTTTGCACAGGGAGGCGTCCGCCCTGTTATTTGTCTGTTCGAATGCAGGGACGCACTGAATGCGTCCGTAAAAAAACGCAACTGGATGGGAATAACGGGCAGCCTGAACCCCACGAAATTTTTATCGGCACGCAGGGGTTTTGTATCGGGATTTTGTGGAAATTTGCAATTTGTTCCTTTAGGAAAACCGCAACACATGAAAACAATCATTATCATACCCTGTTACAACGAGGAGCGCCGCCTGCCCCAAGAAGAGTTCAAGGCGTATTTCGGACGCCAAAACGGCACGGAATTCCTGTTCGCCAACGACGGCAGCAGCGACCGCACCTTGGAAACGCTACAGCAGCTGACCGCGCCCTACCCTCAGGCCCACGTGTTCGACGGCGGGAAAAACCAGGGAAAGGCCCATGTCATCCGGGCGGCCATCCGCTATGCAGCCGAACATTTCGAGTACGACTACATCGGTTTCCTCGACGCCGATTTGGCCACGCCTTTGGAGGAAATCGACAAATTCGTCCGGCTATTGGAGGAGAAAGGCCCCCTGCTGATGGTGGCCGGTTCCCGCGTGCAGCGTCTGGGCAGCAACATCCGCCGCAAACCGCTGCGGCATTACTGCGGGCGCATGTTCGCCACCGCCGTGTCGCGCATCCTCTGCCTGCCGGTGTACGACACCCAGTGCGGCGCCAAACTGCTCCGCAAGGACGCCGCCGACATCGTCTGCACCACCCCCTTCCTGAGCCGCTGGTTCTTCGATGTGGAGATTTTCGCCCGGCTTATCCGGCATTTCGGCTACCAGGCCACGGTGGACGGCTGTTTTGAATATCCTTTGGACACCTGGATAGAGAAAGGCGACACCCGCCTGAAAACCAAGGATTTTCTGCGCACCCCTTTAGAGCTGCTCAAGCTGCGCCGCAACTACCATAAAGACATCCTGCGCGTCCTCAGCAAGGAAAAAGAAACACAAAACCAATAAGCAACCACAGAAACCTTAACCGCAATGAAAACAAAGCCCAACGCACGGACAAACGAGAAACCCATACAACACACGGGAAAAATCCCGCTTTTCGAAGAACGGGAGTCCCCGCGCTGGCTGCGCCGCCTGTTCTGGGCGACAGCCGCCGCCATCATCATCGCCCTGCCGCTCATGAGCCTGAACGCCGGCATATCGGGGGATGAATTTGTGAACTACGAGCACGCCGAATACGTGTACGACTATTTCGCCAACGGGGACACGGCCTGCATGCACGGCGTGAAACGGGACAACAAGGAGCCCACGCACCTGGAGTACTACGGACAGTCCTTCGACAACCTCACCTACTGCATCAACCGCTGGTTCCACTGCGAAAACCCCTTCGAGGTGCGCCATTTTCTCAACGCCTTGAACGGCGCTTTGCTGATTTTGGTCATCGGCCTGTTTCTGGTCAAGAGCTGCGGCTACCGCGCCGGTCTCCTCGGCCTGCTGCTGATGTTCCTGTCGCCCAGGCTAATCGGACATTCGTTCAACAATCCCAAGGACATTCCCTTCGCTTTGGGCTACGCCTTTACGGTATACCAGATTATGCTGTTAGTCAAAGAGCTGCCAAAGACTTCCTTCAAACGTCTGGCCTTTGTCGCCTTGGGCATCGCCCTCGCCAACAGCGTGCGTATCGGCGGTCTGCTGCTGATTCCCTACCTCTTCCTTTTCTGCGGCAGCTGGTATTTCTTCTCCAATCCGGAGAAAAAGGGATGGAAAAGCGGGGACTACTGGAAAAAGGCCTGCGTGTTGGCCGGGAAGCTGCTGCTGGTGTCGGCGGCCGGATTTTTCCTGAGCCTGGCCTTGTGGCCCTACGCCTTGCGCAACCCGATACGCCATCCCCTGGAATCCCTGCAAATGATGGAGCATTTTGCCACCAACCTCCGGCAGATTTTCGAGGGCGGCAACATCATGTCCACGGACGCGCCCTGGTACTACCTCCCCAAATACATGCTGATGAGCATTCCGGGGGCCGTGCTGATTGGCCTCGCCGCTTTCTTCCTGCTGATCAAACGCTTGTGGAAACGCATCAACCCGCAAATCCTCTTCATCACCTTTTTCGCCTTCTTCTTCCCGGTGTTCTACATCATTTACAAACACTCCAACGTCTACGGGGGCTGGCGCCACGTGCTGTTCACCTATCCGCTGATTGTCGCCGCTGCCGGTATGGGATGGGAAGGCATGTATGATTTGCTGAAAAAGCCTGCGGCCAAAATCGCCGCCTACGTGGTGACGGGCCTGCTGCTGCTCTTCCCCCTCGTGCACATCGTGAAGAACCATCCGCACGAATACGTGTACTACAACGGTTTTGCGGGCGGTCTCGACAAATGCTACGGCTACTACGAGACCGATTACTACCAACACAGCACCCGCGCGGCCACGCTTTGGCTGGACCATTACCTGAAAACGAACAACAAGCTGGATCCGAACCGGAAAATCATCATCGCGTCCAACGACAACAACGCGCTGACCTACTACCTGCGCAAGGACACCGGCACCCACTACCAGCCCCGCTACCTCCGTTACTACGAACGGGGCAACAAGGACTGGGACTACGCCATCATCGTCAATTCCTACATCTGCGCCTACCAGTTGCAGCAAGGGTTCTGGCCGCCTAAAAACACCCTACACACCATTGACGTGGACGGCAAGCCTATCTGCGCCATTCTGGAACGCCGCGACAAATCGGACTACGAAGCCTACCTGCTGACCCAAAGGCTCAGCGACCCCAACGCCTCCAACGAGGAAAAGGTGGACGCGGTGCGGCAGGCCATCGCCAACTACCGCCACGCCTTGCAGGAAGACCCCAACAACGAATCGGCCATTCTGGGTGTGATGAACATGTACCAGGCCATCGGACGCTTGGACAGTGCCTTGTATTTTGCCGACCGCTTAGTGCAGGTCTGCCCGAGCGAGAACTTTTTAAGCACGGCGGCGAACATCTACCTGGACGCCATGCAGCGTACCAACAACCAGCAGTACCTCAACCGCGTGTTTGACCTGAAAAAACAGATTATCACCTCCAACCCGCGCTCCGCAAGCAACTATTATGAATTGGCCATGTTCTACGCCCGTATCGGCAATCCCTACGAAGGCCAGAACATCATGCAGAAATGCGTGGAGAAGAACAAAGGCTCGTTCTCGGCCCACTACTACGCCGCTTTGTACGCCGCCCAAATCGGACGGACACAGGAGGCGGTGGAACGCTTGGAGAAATGCCGAAAGAAATTCCCTTCGCACAAGGAGGAATGTGAGGAGTTGTTGGGGCAGATTCAAAATAACAGATAGAAGCAAGAAGGAAGAAGATGCATAAATTTCTTGTGATTCAGACGGCTTCGTTGGGGGATGTCATCATCGCGACGGCTTTGTTGGAAAAGCTGCACGAGTGCTACCCGGCGGCGGCTTTGGATTTGTTAGTGCAGAAAGGGGCGGCGCCGCTGTTTGAAGGACATCCCTACCTGAACCGTTTGTACGCCTGGGACAAGAAACACCACAAACTCGCCAACATGCGCCGCCTTATCCGCGACATCCGCCGGGAGGAATACGACGTGACCGTCAATGTGCAGCGCTACGCCGCCACCGGATGGATCAGCCTGCGCAGCGGCGCGAAACACATCATCGGCTTTGACAAGAACCCCTTCGCCCGGGCTTTTGACCTCAAGGTTCCCCACGAAATATCCGCCACCCGCTACGTGTACGAGGCGGACCGCAACCAACGGCTGATTGAAGGCCTGACGGACGCGCAGGCGGCCACACCCCGCCTCTACCCTTCGGAAAGCGATTACGACGCCGTGTATGGCTACAAGGAGCAAGCCTACATCACCATTTCGCCCTCTTCGCTTTGGTTTACCAAGCAATTTCCGAAAGAGCAGTGGATGGCCCTTATCCGCCGCATTTCCGCCCCTTACCGCATCTACCTGCTCGGCTCCCCGAAAGAGCAGGCTTTGGGAGAGGAAATCCGCAAGGCTTGTCCGGACAAGGAAGTGTACAACCTCTGCGGCAGCCTGAGCCTGCTGCAATCGGCGGCCCTGATGCAGGACGCCGCCGTGAATTTCACCAACGACTCGGCCCCCTTGCATTTGGGGGCGGCGGTCGGAGCACAGGTCACCGCCGTGTTCTGCTCCACCGTCAAGGAATTCGGCTTCGCCCCGCGCGGCGAAAACATCCGTATCGTCGAAACGCAAACCGAGCTGCCGTGCCGCCCCTGCGGCCTGCACGGACACCGGAAGTGTCCGGAAAAGCATTTCCGATGCGCCTGGGATATTGATTTGAACCAACTTTTAAACACTGTACCGCCATGGAACAAACACTAAGTCTCAGTGAAGAAGTCATCCGCACCACCGAAGCGCTGCGCAAGGGAGGCGTGGTCCTCTACCCCACGGACACCATCTGGGGCATAGGCTGCGACGCTTCCAACGCCACCGCCATCGACCGCATCTATGAAATCAAGAAGCGCAGGCTGAGCAAGAGCCTGCTCATTCTTCTGGACGAACCCGAAAAGCTGTCGCTTTACACGGAACACGTCCCCCTGATCGCCTGGGATTTGCTCCGTAACACCGACAAACCGACCACCTTCATCTACCCGCACATCAAAAACCTGCCGGTCAATCTGGTGGGTGCGGATGGTAGCATCGGCATACGGATAACCCGCAACGTATTCTGCCGC
>JAGAEQ010000010.1 GCA_017613015.1 Bacteroidales bacterium
GACATCAGCGACGTGCGAAGCATGGTCATTGCCAATTACCAGAACGGCCGCATTTACGCCGGAGGCATACTGTTCGAATGGACCAAACACAAAAATCCCAAAAACCGTACGAAACAAATCAGCGGTTATTACAGTCTGATGTTTGACACAAAAACAAATAAGACAAACATGGACAGAAAAAATTTCACCCGCCGGTCCTGGGACATGATTGTCAACTATAACAGCGATAATGAACCGGGCGAAGATGTCGTCCTTGAAAACATCCTGTATGTCGGAAAGATTGCCACAGCCAACAACACCGTTTTGGCCTACCAATACATTCCCTCCGTCGTCACCGACTATCATTACTACCAGTATGGGCTGGTGGTATTCGGCATAAGCAGTGACGGGGACATCGCATGGAGCCGTTTCCCTCGCCGGAAAAACACCTCAACCGGGACACCGACATACCTGACACAAGATCTGTTCGAACATGACGGAAAAGCCTGCATCGTATACGAAACACATGAAGAGACAGCTCTTTGTGAAGATGAAAACAAAGATGTTGAAGATCTGAACATGGACAAACTGAACATGTCCGGACTGGTCATGCTCAGCATTGACGCTGAAGGAAACGCCACAAAGGAACTGTTGGCAAAAAGCCGGAGATACCTCATTTCCAAATCCGTAAAAGACGAGAAAACCGGCAACAGAATGTTTTACATTCATAACGCTTTACAGAAAGCCAACGTCATCACTCTGAAATAGACACACTTATGAAAGCTAAACAGCTGTTTTTTTTAGGAATCATCGCACTGTGTCTCCCCATCGTATCGGCACAGCAAACCTATGATTTGACCCATTTCACCGGACTGCTGTCGGAAGGGAGAGTCCCCTCCGACATACAAAAATCCTTGCAGGACCTTTATGAAATGGACAAGGAGAGGGTCAGGGAATACAACCAAGGGAAAATGACCAACCAGGACCGTGTGTTGTACGGTTCCTACCAGATTAACAAACTGATGGCCAGCGGGCGTGTGCTGTATGGCGACCCCCTCACCCAAATGGTGGAAAAAGTGGCCGACCGACTGCTGGCGAATGAACCGGAACTGCGTTCCCAATTGCGCTTCTATACAATCAAATCATCGGATGTCAACGCCTTCTGCACCGGACAGGGCATGATTTTCGTCAATGTGGGGCTGATTGCCCAGTTGCAGGACGAATCCCAATTGGCCTACGTGCTGGCGCATGAGATTGTCCACTACGTGCGCAAGCACAATTTGGAAATCCTGACCCGGGACCACCGTAAGGATGCGAAAAGAAGCGAGGATGAGGATGTTTGGGAAAGCGACCAGACTTTGCGGCTGCTGCTGCGCTACCACCAACGCTCCCACGCCATGGAGACGGAAGCCGACACCATCGGCCTGGCGCGATTTTACCTAACCGCAGGCTATTCCACCGATTTGGACGGGGTGTTCGACGTGTTGCAGTATTCCGCCCTCCCCTTCGACGAAATCCCTTTCGACACCACCTATTTCAACACGGCACACTACAAGATTCCCCACGACTGCTTTCTGGATTCCATCAAAGCCATTTCCGCCCGCGATGACTACGACGACAGCAAGAGCAGCCACCCCAACATCCAAAAACGCCGGACACTCGTGCAGGAGCAGCTGAAACAGCTTCCCTCCGGAGGGAAGTCCTACATCGTGACCTCCGAGGAAGAGTTTGACCGCCTCCGCACCCTCGCCCGTTTTGAGTGCATCCGCATGGATTTGATTGACGCGGAATACGCCAACGCTTTCTACAGCTGCTACCTGCTGCAGCAATCCATGCCCGACAACCTTTTCCTTGAAAAATCGCGTTTGCAGGCCCTCTATGCCATTTCCAAATACAAAACCTACCAATCCGTAAACAATTACATTCCCCTGTTCACGGATTATGAGGGGGAAATCCAGCAGATTTACCATTTCTTCCATAAAATAGAGTCCAAAGAATTAGCCATGCTGACCCTGAAAGAGCTGTGGAAATCCTACCGGGAGACCACCAAGGACGAGACCACCTGCCAAATGGCTGCTGACATCGGCAAAGACCTGTTCTCCCGTTACAACATCACCCCTGTGTTTTTCCAGCATCCGGGCGACAGCACACCAGCCATCACCCTTGACAGTGCCAAAAACAAAAACCTGAAGTACGAACGCATCCGGAAGAAAAAACAGGATATAAACAAAAACAACAATCTCTCCTACATTTTTTACGACTTGTTCGAAACCGACAGCCTTTTCGACGGATTCCTGAACAAATGCTACAAGGAAAAATCGGACACTACCTCCAAAACAGCGGAAAAACAGTCCGAAGGACTCTTCCTGTACAGCCCCACCTATCGTGTCTATGACATGAAGAACAAAAACCTGAAAGTCCAGAAAACGGAGACAAAGGAATCCGAACTTCCGCAACTGATGAAGGAATTCGCAACCCAAGCGGGGTTTGTCCCCTATGACTTCTCCGACCAGGCCATTCAAAAATCCACCAATGCCGACTCCTACAATGAATTCGCCCATCTCAACGAATGGACCATCGAATTCATGCACTCCAGGGGAAGAGTCCCCATGGCACTGTACACACAAGCCGAAATGAACCGGCTGAACGAAAAATACAACGCGGGCATGATGAGCCTTTTCGTGGTTGAAAACGTGGAAAACAGAGGAGGATTCTATCATCCGTTCCTCTCCACCATGGGGCTTTTATCCCTATTAGGGACAGCACCCACGATATACAACATCTTTGCCCATAGTGAAGAGACCGGCATTTATTCCATGCTGGTGGACACCAAACAGGGAAAGGTGGTGAAAAGCAACGCCATGGAGGAGGAGACCCGGGATGACGCCTCTGTACTCAGAAGCGCCATCTTCCAGCATTTTGAAAATGGTTTGGACTATTCCAAAGACAAAAAAAGCAGCATCGGCTACCTTGGCAAGCGGACCATTCTCTCCGCCGGGATGAAAGCCTCTTTCGATTACATGCATTTTCTGAACAAGGAACGTACCCTGCTTCCCGTGCAGGCCAGTTTTGGCGCAGAATTCGTCCTGCCGAAAAACAATGGCATTGCACTGGATTTTCTAACAAGAAAAACATTTACAGACTATGAATACGGCCGTCCTCTCCCATGGGAAACGACTTCCATGATCAGCTGTTTCAAAACACGTATCAACCAGGTTGGACTATACTACTGCACCTATATGCAAAACACACCGGCTCCCTTGGGAACCTATTTCCGTTTCGGACTCAACCTGACCCATTATGCCACCGACACAACAGGCGGTTTTGCCCACCTTGAAGTCAACAACCTGCATCCCAAGCACCTGTGCGTGGCTTTTTGTGGCAGTTTTGGAAGAAACTACCTGTTCTATGACCACATTGTGCTGAAAATCGCCGTACACTACGGCTTTACTTTCGCCAATCCGTTTGATCCGGAAGAGGTCAGCTTTAAAGAACTTTTTGACTACGACCACTTTAACTACGACGACACTCCGTCGGAAACATATAAAGCCAAAGTAATCAACCACACCCACAACGCCCGCAGCTGGGTTGAGAACTTTCTAGGATGGGAAATTGGTGTCGGCATCCTTTTATAAGGGTGCCTGCATAAACCGGAAATCCCCGGCAAGCGCCTTCCTATTTCCTCCCAAAATCCGCGGGGATTTCGCCCCAGGCTTGGGTTTCCCATTTCAGCAGCCGGTTGGGCCAGGTGTGGGTCTGTAGCCAGCGCTCCGCCCGCTCCATCAGCTCAAACAGTTTGGCATTGCGCTCGGTACGCAGCAGCTTTGTGGCGGTTTTCTTCTGCCTCACCCATTTGATGGCTGTCATACTGTCCGAATAAACAGGCACATCCAACTGCTGTTGGACACAATAGGCCAAGGCGTGCACAATGGCCAAAAACTCCATGATGTTGTTGGTGCCTTCCGGGAAAGGCCCCCTGTGAAACAGCAACGCGCCGGTTTCGGTCAGCACGCCCCGATATTCGGCATCGCGGGTTTTGCCGTTGCAGGCGCCGTCCACAGCGATGCTGGGAATCTCCGGCTTGCCGTACAAGGCATTGAAAATGGGGGTCATGGCCTTGGGCTTTTGCGTAAGGTGCGCCTCCGGCCCTTCCGCAAAAGCACGCCGGGCTGACGGTTCATCCGGAAAAGCCTTGTATTTCGCGCCCTGGAAATGCTCTACCTGCCGCCTGCATCCTTCCCAGTCCGCATACACGCCAGGCTCCTTGCCCTTCCAGACCACATAAAACTTTTTCGGCATCAGCGTTTCATCAAACGAAGGGTTTCCTCCCTGTCTTCAGACGAAAAATAGGCGTTGCCGCACACCAGCACATCGGCCCCGGCGGCAAACAGCTCCCCGGCATTCTCCGGGCCCACCCCTCCGTCGATTTCAATCAGCACGGACAAGCCCTGACGCAGGATTTCGTTTTTCAGCTTCTCGGTTTTCCGCAGGGTGGTCGGAATAAAACGCTGCCCGCCGAAACCGGGGTTCACCGACATCAGCAGCACCATGTCGGCATAGGGAAGAATCTCCTCCAGCACCGAGACCGGCGTGTGCGGATTCAAGGCCACCCCCGCCTTCACCCCCCTCTGGCGTATGGACTGCAAGGTGCGGTGCAGATGGGTACAGGCCTCGTAATGCACTGTCAGCACGGAAGCCGCCGCCTCCGTGCAAAAACGTTCGATGTAATCGTCCGGACGCTCTATCATCAAATGGATGTCCAAGGGTTTGCGGGCGGCCTTCGCTATCGCCTTGATCACCGGAAAACCCATGGAAAGGTTGGGGACAAAATGCCCGTCCATCACATCAATATGGAACCAGTCCGCCACGCTGCGGTTCACGCCTTCGACCTCATCGGCCAAATGCCCGAAATCCGACGAAAGCAGGGAAGGAGCAATCAGTTTGGCCATAAAACGCTATTTTTCATCGGTTATACTCGTGATGCCGGGCAGGCTCCGGCCCTCGCAGAACTCCAGCATGGCACCACCGGCCGTGGAGATGTAGCTGAACTTCTCCGACAATTTGAACTTGTTGATGGCCGCCACGGAGTCACCGCCACCGGCCAAGGTGAAACTTCCCTGTTCGGTCGCGCGGGCCACCGCGTCCGCCACCATGAAGGTGCCGTTGCTGAAATTGTCAAATTCGAACACTCCCATCGGGCCGTTCCACAGCACCGTGGCAGAATCCAGAATCGCCTGGCGGTAGTTCAGACAGGTTTTCGGACCGATGTCCATACCTTCCATATCGTCCGGAATCTCATCCGTGGGATAGATGCGGCGCAGCGCGTCGTTGCCGAAGCGGTCGGAAGTGACCGTGTCTTCGGAGACATACACCTTGACATTGTTTTTCTTCGCCGTTTCCAGCACTTCCCGGGCCACATCCAGCATTTCATTCTCAACCAAGGATTTGCCCACATTTCCACCCATGGCTTTGTGCACGGTGTAATTCATGCCGCCGCCGAGGATGATGTTGTCCACTTTGGTGAGCAAATTATTGATAATGTTTATTTTCGTGGATATTTTGGAACCTCCCAGAATGGCCGTGAAGGGGCGTTTGGGGTTGTTCATCACTTTGTTGAGGTTGTCCACCTCCGCCTGCATCAGCAAACCGAACATTTTGTCGTTCGGGAAAAAGCGGGCAATCACCGCTGTGGTGGCATGCTCGCGGTGCGCGGTGGCGAAAGCGTCGTTCACGTACACATCGCCATACGAGGCCAGTTTCTGCGCGAAAGCCGCGTCTCCGTCCGTCTCCTCCTTGTAAAAACGCACGTTCTCCAGCAGCAGTATCTGTTTCGGCTGCAAACGCGCCACCATGGCTTCCGTCTCCGCCCCAATGCAGTCTTCGGCGAACAGCACTTCCACGCCGGTCAGCTTGCGCAGATACGGCAGAATGTGCTTCAGGGAGCAGGAAGCGTCCTTTCCCTTGGGTCGCCCCAGGTGCGACATGATGATCACCGAGCCGCCGTCGTCAAGGATTTTCCTCAAGGTGGGCAGCGAAGCGTCGATACGGGTGGTGTCCGTGATTTCAAACTGTTCGTTCAGGGGAACATTGTAATCCACCCTGAGCAGGGCCTTTTTGTTGGCGAATGCGTAGTTCTGTATACGGTTCATGGCTGTCTGTTTATGTTTTTACAATTGTTTTTCCATTTCTTGATTAATACGGGAAATCCCCTTCTTCCTTGGACTGGTCCGCCTCGTTGATGCGGGAGGAAAGAATCTGGTAGTGTTGCGCATCCCTTTCCCCATACTCGTCCTCCTCCGGAGAGGGAGGGAGCACCGGATCGGGCAGATTGTCCGGAGTCGGAGGCGCATCCTGACTCGCCAAGTCGCAGAATTTGGCGTAATCCGCAATAAAACGGAGCCTGATGTCCTTGACCGCCCCGTTACGGTGCTTGGCTATCATCAGGTCCGCCAAACCGGCGGAGGGCGTGCCGTCCTCAAACGTATCCAAATGGTAATATTCCGGACGGTAGATGAACATGACAATGTCGGCATCCTGCTCAATGGCGCCGGATTCGCGCAAATCGGACAACTGGGGCCGCTTGGAGGCGGAAGTCCTGCTTTCCACACCACGGTTCAACTGGGAAAGGGCGATCACCGGAATGTTCAACTCCTTGGAAAGGGCCTTGAGCGAACGCGAGATGGTACTGATTTCCTGCTCGCGGTTCCCTTTGAGGTCGACGCCTGCGGTCATCAGCTGCAAATAGTCGATAATCACCGCCTCTATGTCGTATTGCTGCTTGAAGCGGCGGCATTTGGCCCTCAGCTCGAAAATGGAAAGCCCGGCGGTGTCGTCAATAATCAGCGGGGCCTTCCCCAAATCGGTGGTGCCGTTAATCAGCACCGCCCAATCCTTGTCGTTCAGGTCGCCGCTTTTCAGCTGGTTCTGCTTGAATCCGGATTCGGCGGAAATCAGACGCATCACCAAATCGGTGGCGGACATTTCCAAAGAGAAAATGGCGAGCGGCTTTTGGGCTTCGACCGCAATGTTACGGGCCATGGAAAGCACGAAAGCGGTTTTTCCCATACCCGGACGGGCGGCGATGATGTTGAGGGTCCCCTTCTGCCATCCGTTGGTCACCCGGTCCAGCGCATTGAAACCGGAACCCAAACCTCTCAGATGCCCTTTCGAATGCATGGTCTGCTGCAAATCGTCCAGCACCTCCTTAATCAAATCGGAAATCCGCTGGTGGGACTGGTGAAAATTCTGCTCCGCTATATCAAACAGGTTCTGCTCGGCGCGGTCCAGCATGTCCAGCACATCCTGGGAATTGTCGTAGGCGTTGCGTATGGTGTCGGTGGAAACGGAAATCAGCTTACGCTGTATGTATTTTTCCATCAGAATACGGGCATGGTACTCTATATTGGCCGAAGAGACCACCCGGTTGGTCAGGGAGGCCAGGTAATACGCGCCCCCCACCTGCTCCAACAGGCCCTCGTTCCGCAACTGGTTGGTCACGGAAAGCAAATCCACGGGGTCCCGTTTGGAAAACACCTGGAAAATGGCCCGGAAAATCTTCTGATGGGAATCCTTGTAGAACATGTCCTCCTTGAGGGAGTCTATCACCAGCACCGTCGCATTGTTGTCCAGCATCATGGCACCCAGCACGGCCTCCTCAAAATCAATGGCCTGCGGCATGACACGCCCCTGCATGTCAATTTCGGGCAGCGTCTGCACCGACGATTTCGCCTTTTTATCGGAAACGGTCTGCACCATAGCTACGAACGACTTGCGGTAATCCACTCCTGAACCTGCGCCAAAGCCAGCGGATCCACCGCCAGTTTCATCTTTTTCCGCAACCCGTTCAAATCGTTAAACAGTTTGGTGTCCGCGGCAGCGGCCAAATCAGCCTTGGTGTTGATTTTCATTTTGCGCAAAGCCGGAATCCACGCCTTGGGCACGCCCAAGGCCTCAAACTCCTCGTCCTTGGCGACCGGAATCTGCTTTTCCGGCTTCATCTGCGGAAAAAACAACACATCCTGGATGGATGGCTGGTCGGTCATCATCATCACTAAACGGTCAATCCCTATGCCTAAACCCGAGGTCGGAGGCATGCCATACTCCAAGGCACGGACAAAGTCCATGTCGATAAACATGGCCTCGTCGTCGCCCTTCTCGCTTAGGCGCAGCTGCTCCTGGAAACGGGCGAGCTGGTCAATGGGATCGTTCAGCTCGGAATAGGCGTTGGCCAATTCCTTTCCATTGACAAACAGTTCAAAACGTTCAGTCAGCCCCGGGTTGTCGCGGTGGCGCTTGCAAAGCGGCGACATTTCGATAGGATAGTCCGTCACAAAGGTGGGCTGCACCAGCAGGCGTTCGCACTTCTCGCCGAAAATGGCGTCAATCAGCTTGCCTTTGCCCATGGTCTCGTCCGTCTCCACCCCGAGCTCGCGGCACACTTCGCGGAGCCGGGCCTCGTCCATCCCCGCCAAATCATAGCCGGTATGCTCGCGGATGAGCTCCAGCATGGGGACGCGGCGGTACGGGCCGCCAAACTCAATTTCGTTCCCCCACACCGGAATTTTGGTTTTCCCGTGCAAGGTCATGGCCACCGTTTCCAGCAGATTCTCCACAAAACGCATCATCCAGTGGTAATCCTTGTACGCGACATAGATTTCCATGCAGGTGAACTCCGGATTATGGGTGCGGTCCATGCCCTCGTTGCGGAAATTCCGGGAGAACTCGTACACGCCCGCATAGCCGCCCACAATCAGGCGTTTCAGATACAGCTCGTTTGCAATGCGCAGGTAGAAATCGGTGTCCAAGGCATTGTGGTGGGTGATAAAAGGACGGGCGGCGGCGCCTCCGGGAATGGCCTGAAGAATGGGGGTGTCCACCTCCAGGTAGCCCTGTCCGTCAAAAAACGCACGCATCGTCTGGACAATACGGGCCCGCTGCACAAAAGTGTCGCGCACCTCCGGATTGACAATCAGATCCACGTAGCGCATGCGGTAACGCTGCTCCGGATCGGTGAAGGCGTCAAACACCTTGTTGTCGGCCTGTTTCACCACCGGCAGCGGACGCAGGGACTTGGACAAAAGGGTGAACTCCCGCACATGGACGGTCGTCTCCCCCATCTGGGTCACAAAAACAAAGCCTTTCACCCCGATGATGTCCCCGATGTCCAATTTTTTGAACACACTGTTGTAGAGGGTTTTGTCTTCACCCGGACAAAGATCGTCCCGCTTGGCGTACACCTGGATGCGCCCACTGGCGTCCTGCAACTCGTAAAAGGACGTGGCGCCCATGATACGCTGGCTCATGATGCGTCCGGCAATGCACACATCCTGAAAACGCTCGGGATGCTCCCCGAACTCCTTTAAAATTTCCGCACTATTCACATTCACAGGGTATTCTGCCGCCGGATAGCATTGCACACCCAAAGCCTCGAAGGTTTTCAGTTTCTCCCTCCGAATGACTTCCTGTTCGCTTAATTCCACACTCATGCTGCGCTTTCTCTGATAAACACTAAAATTCTATTGGGAATGCAAAGGTAGACAAAAAACACATGCCTGCACGGGTTGTGAAAAAGTATTTTTTTCAAGGGCGGGAAGCGGAGCGAAGCCCTGATCCACACCTTCCTATAGCGCTGCCCCGGCCTGCAAATTTTCACTTTTCGCGGTGTATTACTTTTTTGCTTTTTCTGTTTTCACATCATTCGCTTGTATATTTTTGCAACCTAACTTATGGTAACGGAACCCATGCGCTTTCATTTACGGCATATTATTTACATAATCGCTTGTGCGATAGCCTTTTCCTTCCCTTTGTACGGCCAGTCCAAAAAGACGGAACTGACCAAGGAAAAAAAGAAGTTGGAACAGGAAATCGCCCAACAGCGGGCGCTGCTGAAACAGACGCAGAAAACCAAAAAGGCTTCGCTGCGGGAAATACAGCTCATCAACTCCCAGGTCAAGAAGCAAGAACGCCTCATCGCCGCCATCAACGGGGAAATTGCCGGCATCGAAGGGGAAATCCGGCAGAACACGGCGGAAATCACCAAACTGGAGAACCGGCTGGAGCTGTTGGAAAAGAACTACGTCCAAGCGGTCTACATGACCTACAAATACCGCCACGTGCTGAACAAGGCCTCGTTTATCATCTCCGCAGAGAACATCGGGCAGGCCTTCCGCCGCATCCGCTACTTGCAGGACTACGCCGCCGCATTGGACAAGGACGTGCGCCGCATCAAGGAGACACGGCAGGAGCTCCGCCGCAAGGAGGCCGACCTGGAACGCTCCAAACAGAGCAAGCAGCTGCTGTTGCAGGACGGCAACCGCAAGAAAGCCCAGCTGGCGCAGCAGCAGCAGGAGAAGAACCAGATTGTCTCCAAGCTGAAAAAGCAGGAAAGTCAAATCCAGAAGGAAATCAACAAGAAGATACAGCGGCAGAAAGCGGTGAACGCCGCCATTGACAAGATTATCAAGGAGGAACTCGCCAAATCGAGCAAAAGCGCGACCTCCACAAACGCCAAATCCGGCAGCGCTCCGGCCGCCACACCGGCCCACCTCACCCTCACCCCGACCGAGTCGGCCTTGGCCTCCGATTTCGAGAGCAACAAGGGCAGGCTCCCCTGGCCCGTGGAGAGAGGCAGCATTGTCACGCCCTTCGGGCCTTACTCCCACTCGGAAATCAGCTCTGTCCGCATTCCCAATGACGGCATCAACATCGTGACGGAAAAGGGCGGGAAAGTCCGGAGCGTGTTCAACGGCACCGTATCGGGCGTGGCCGCCATCGGGGAGTCCAAGGTGGTGATTATCCGGCACGGGAACTACCTGAGCGTCTACTCCAACTTGGGGGAGGTCTACGTGCAGAAAGGGGCCAAGGTGAACACCAAGCAGACCATCGGAAAAGTGTACACGGAACCCGGCGAAAACAGCGCCGAGCTGCATTTCGAGATACGCAAGGAAAGCACGCCGCTCAACCCAAGCCAGTGGATACAAAGATAAAGGGAAAGAGAACGATGGAAAACGACAGAAACCTGGAAGCCTTGCAACGCCTGTTGCACATCATGGACGAACTGCGCGAGAAATGCCCGTGGGACAGCAAACAGACCATGGAGTCCCTGCGCTGCAACACCATAGAGGAAACCTATGAACTGGCGGGAGCCGTTTTGTCCGGCAACTTGGAGGAAGTGCGCAAGGAACTGGGGGATTTGCTGCTGCATATTGTCTTCTACGCCAAAATCGGGTCAGAGCAGGGAGCCTTTGACTTTGCGGACGTCGCCAACGGCATCTGCGAGAAGCTCATCCTCCGCCACCCTCATGTATTCGGAAACACCAAAGTGCAGTCCGACACGGAAATACGCTCCAACTGGGAGAAAATCAAACTTTCCGAAGGGAGGAAATCCGTACTGGAAGGCATTCCGGAAGCCTTGCCCGCCATGGTCAAAGCCATACGCCTGCAAGAAAAGGCGCAAGGCATAGGTTTTGACTGGACGGAAAAGGAAAGCGGCTGGGACAAGCTGAAAGAGGAAATCGCGGAATTTGAAACGGAACTGAAAGACGGCTCCGCCGAAAACCGGGAGGAGGAGTTCGGAGACCTGCTCTTCGCCCTCATCAAATGCGCCCGCAACCACCACATCCAGGCGGAGAACGCCTTGGAAAAGACCAACCGCAAGTTCAAGGCCCGTTTCCAAATCATGGAAGACCTGATTCGGGAGGACGGGAAGCAGCTGAAAAACATGCCATTGTCGGAAATGGAGATTTATTATCAAAAAGCGAAAGCATTGCTGAATCAAGAAAAACACACGCCATGACAGAAGAACAACAACCCATCACAAAGAAAAGACTGACCTCAGCGTGGATTTCCACCACGCTGAGCATATCGCTCGTGCTGACGCTTATCGGCCTGTTGGGCATCATCCTCATCAATACCGGACGCATCACCAAGGACATGAGGGAGAACATCGATTTCGAAGTCATACTGCAACCGGACATGGAAACCGATGACATCCTCGCCTTCCAACAGGAAATCGAAGCCATGGAGTATGTCAAGTCCACCCGCTTCATCAGCAGCGAAGTGGCGAGCCAGGAAACCATCGAACTGCTGGGGCACGATTTCCGGGAAGTGGTCGGAAACATTCTCCCCCCTTCCATTTTGCTGAAAATCAAATCACAATATACCTCCATCGCTTATTTGCAGAAACTGGAGAAAACCTTCCAGCGGGACCAAAGGGTGTATGACGTGCAGTACCAGCGCACCTACGTGGAAAACATCAACCGCAACCTTTCCACCATCAGCATGGTGCTGATCGGCATCAGTGCGGTGTTGCTGTTTATCGCCATCTCCCTGCTTGTCAATACTATGAGGCTTTCCATCTACGCCAACCGCTTCCTTATCCGCAGCATGCTGTACGTGGGGGCCAAACACTCCACCATCCGCCGCCCCTTCATCGTCAAGGGCATCTGGCAAGGCCTCTGGGGAGCCCTCGTTGCCATGCTGGCGCTCAGCATCGGCATCTACTTCGGGCATTCCGTCCGCATCGCCTCCGACGCCACCCTGATGGCCACCGACGCGCAAAGCCTGCGCGCCTACGCCATCCTCTACGGCATACTGCTGGCCGCGAGCCTGCTGCTGACCAGCCTCTGCACCGCCTTAGCGGTACACAAATACATACGTATGAAACTGGACAAACTGTATTTCTAAACGTTAGTTAATTTATTGCGATTTGCCTCCGGGCTTGGAGAGAATGATACCCAAAAATTGATTATTTTTGCAAAATCAATCAAACAAGTGTGCTATGAATCAAAACACCCAGAAAAAAAACGTGCGGAAAGCACCGGTCGCCCCCAAGAAAGCTGAATCCAAATGGGCTCCGGGCATGCCGTTCCAGACCATCAACTATATCCTCATGCTTGCCGGTATCGCCGTGCTTTTTGTCGGCTACCTGCTGCTTGCGGGAGGAGGCAGCGACGACCCCACCCAGTTCAGCGACGCCATTTTCAACACCCGGCGGCTGCGTGTGGCCCCCATCACCTTAGTGATTGGCTTTGTCATCGAGCTGTTCGCCATCATGTACCGCCCCTGCGCCCGCTGCGCGAAAAAAGAGGACGGGGAGGAAACGCCGGAGAATCAGAACAACTAACGCTTTTTCCGCTGTGCTATGGACACTTGGGAAGCCATCGTTTTGGGGATTGTCCAGGGTCTGACGGAATTTCTGCCCGTCAGCAGCTCCGGACATTTAGCCATAGGATCCGCCATTTTGGGCGTGGAAAACACGGAAAACCTGCTATTTGCGGTAATGGTGCATGCCGCCACCGTGTTGAGCACCATCGTGGTGCTGCGCAAAGAGATAGGGCAGCTGCTGAAAGGTCTTTTCGCCTTTAGGCTCAATGAGGAGACCCTTTATATCGGCAAGCTGCTGCTGTCCATGATACCGGTTTTCATTGTCGGGGTGTTTTTCAAGGACACGGTGGAGGAAATTTTCGGTTCCGGCCTGCTGCTTGTCGGCATCTGCCTGTGGATTACGGCCGACTTGCTCACCTTCTCCTATTTTGCCCGGCCCCGCCCGAAAGAGAAAATCAGCGGATGGGACGCTTTGGTGATTGGTCTGGCGCAAGCCGTAGCGGTGCTGCCCGGACTTTCCCGCTCGGGAAGCACCATAGCCACCGGATTGCTGCTAGGCAACAAAAAGGAGAGCGTGGCCAAGTTCTCCTTTCTGATGGTGCTGATTCCCATTCTGGGCGAAGCGCTGTTGGACACCTTGGACACCTTGGACATTGTGGAGAAAAGCCGGGAAGGCCTTTCCTTCGGCATACAGCCGGTGGCCCTCGTGGCGGGCTTTGCCGCCGCTTTTGTGGTCGGATGCCTCGCCTGCAAATGGATGATTCGCATCGTCCGCAAGGGAAAACTGGTCTATTTCGCCATCTATTGCGCGCTCGCCGGCGCCTTTGCCATACTGTGGCAGTATTTCGCATAGCATGAACATCTACCTGATGGGTTACATGGGCTGCGGAAAAACACGGACGGGCCGGGAGCTGGCCGCACACTCCGGACGCGGCTTCCTGGACTTGGACACTTTGTTCGAAGAAACCTACCACACCCGCATCCCCGACTTTTTCAGACAATACGGCGAGGCCGCCTTCCGGGAAAAGGAATCCGCCCTGCTGAAAAAAACCGCGAAGCGCAAGCGGTGCATCATCGCGCTCGGGGGAGGCACGCCCTGTTTCAACGGCAACATGGACTGGCTTAAAAGCCACGGCTTTTCCGTCTACCTGCAACTGGGCGTGGAAAGCCTGGCGCAACGCCTGCAAAAGCAGGAAAAACAAAAACGCCCCCTCCTCTCCGGACTGTCGGCGGACGAAGTGCGCAATCATATTCTTAACCATTTGAAAGAAAGGGAAAACTATTACCTGCAAGCCGACTGCATCTGGCCCGGGGAAAACGTGTCCGTGCCGGAGTTGTGGCAGTGCCTTGCCCTTCACATCGCAGCGAGGGAAAAAACCGAATGAACACCGAAAAATACCAATATTATCGCCTGAGTAACGGCATCAAACTGATTCAGAAGGAAGCGTCCTCCCATGTCACCCACGTGGGACTGGTGGTCAATACCGGAACCCGGGACGAACTGCCTTCGGAAAACGGCATCGCGCATTTCATCGAGCACCTTATTTTCAAGAGCACACACAAGCGCAACACCTACCAGGTGCTTTCCTATCTGGAGAACGTGGGCGGCGACCTGAACGCCTATACCACCAAGGAGGAGACTTTTTTCTACGCCTCCGTGCCCAACCCCTACTTCGACCGCGCCTTAGACATCCTTTCCGACATAGTGTTCAACGCGGCCTTTCAGGAAAAGGACATGGAGACGGAGAAAGAGGTGGTGATTGAGGAAATCAACTCCTACAAAGACAATCCGGCGGAACTGATTTTCGACGCTTTTGAAAACCAGATTTTTGCAGGACACCCCTTGGGAACTTACATTTTAGGGACAAAAAAAAGCGTGCGCGGCTTCAAACGGGAAGACATCCTGCGTTTTATGGAACGGACCTACCACACCGACCAAATGGTCATAGCCATTGTGGGGGCCATTCCTTTCAAACGGAGCATACAGCTGGCCGAACGCTATTTCGGGCAGATTCCGGCCCGGCTGCGGCAGGAGGCACGGCAGCCTTTCCAGCGCTACACCCCCTCCCATTGCCGCAAAAACATACGGGGAAACCAGACCCACCTGATGATGGGCTGCGTCCTTCCCCGCTACAACGATGACAAGCACCTCACCGCCACGCTGCTGAACAACCTGCTCGGAGGGCCGGGCATGGGGACACGGCTCAACCTCAGCCTGCGGGAAAAACGGGGCTACGTCTATTCAGTGGAGTCCGCCTACGCCGCCCTGAGCGACACCGGCATGTTCACCATCTATGCCGGCATGGACACCCGAAATACGGAAAAATGCAAAGAACTAATTGTAAAAGAATTGCGAAAACTCCGCAGCGTCCCTTTGGGGAGTTTGCAACTGCTGCGGGCCAAACGGCAGTTTATCGGCCAGACCTGCATCAGCAACGAGTCCAACCTGACGGAAATGCTGTCCATCGGCAAAAACCACCTCCTTTTCGACGAAGTGGAAAGCATTCCGGAAATGATAGCCCGCACGGAGCGGATCACCGCCGCCGACCTGACGGAAATGGCCAATGAAATGCTGCCGGAAGAAAAGCTGAGCAGCCTGCTTTTTTTGTAAACGACAAGAGAAAACAGCAAACTATGGAACACAAAGCCGGTTTTGTAAGTCTTTTAGGAAACCCGAACGTGGGCAAGTCCACACTGATGAACGCGCTTACGGGCGAACGCCTGTCCATCATCACCTCCAAAGCCCAGACCACGCGCCACCGCACCATGGGCATTGTCAACGGGGACGATTTTCAGATTGTATACTCCGACACGCCCGGACTGCTGAAACCTTCCTACAAGATGCAGGAATACATGATGCGCTACGTGGAATCCGCCTTGCAGGACTCCGACATACTGCTGTACATGGTGGAAGCGGGCGAGCAAAACCCCATCGAGGAGTATCTGAACAAACTCTCCCGGCTAAACATCCCTATTTTATTAGTCATCAACAAGATAGACAAGACCACCGAAGAAATGGCAGCGGCCACCAAGGCCCTGTGGGAGGAAAAGCTGCATCCGCAAGCCACGTTCTGTGTCTCCGCCCTCAAGCAAATCGGACTGGAGCAGTTAGTGGCGGAAATCGTGGCGCACCTGCCCGTGCATCCGCCCTATTTTCCCAAAGACGAGCTGACCAACCGCCCCATGCGCTTCTTTGTCTCGGAAATCATACGGGAAAAGATTCTGTTGCAATACAAAAAGGAAATCCCCTACAGCGTGCAGATTGAAGTGGATTCCTACAAGGCGGAAGAGGAGCTCACCCGCATCGAAGCCATCATCTATGTGGAAAGGGAAAGCCAGAAAGGCATACTGCTGGGCCATCAGGGTGCGGCCATCAAGAAATTGGGCATCGCCGCCCGCGCGTCCATAGAGGAGTTCATCGAACAGAAAGTTTTCCTTTCCCTGCGCGTCAAGGTGCAGAAGGACTGGCGCAACGACGACCGCCACTTGCAGCTGTTCGGGTACGGGAGCTAATCGTCACCACCCTCTACCGGTGCAAACCGCATTCGCGGTGGTTCGGATCCTCCCACCACCAGCGACCGGAGCGGATGTCTTCCCCAGCCTTCACCGCACGGGTGCAGGGCTGGCAACCGATACTCGGAAAGCCCTGGTCATGCAGTTTGTTGTACGGCACGTGGTGCGCACGCACATACGCCCAGGTCTGTTCCTCTGTCCAATCCATCAAAGGGTTGATTTTAAGCAATCCATGCTTTTCATCCCACTCGATTTTGCGCATGTCTCCACGAGTGACGGACTGGCTGCGGCGCAACCCGCAAACCCAGGCCTCCAAACCGCTGAATGCGCGGGAAAGCGGCTCCAGCTTGCGCACCTGGCAGCACAAATGCCGCTTTTCCAGACTCTCATAGAACAGATTGACTCCCTGTTCGGTGACCATCCGTTGCAAGGCGCAGGTATCCGGGCAAAAAACTTCTATTTTTATATTGTAGTGCAGGTTGGTACGGTCCAATAGGCTGTAGGTCTCCGGGAAAAGCCGTCCGGTATCCAGGGTGAAAATCCGCGCATGGGAATTGATTTGCAACATCATGTCGGTCAGGCACTGGTCCTCGGCACTCAAACTGGAGGACAAGGCCAGATGCGCCCCATACTTTTCCATGAAAAAACGCAGCAGCTCCTCCGGCGAACGCCCCGCAAACTCCGCATTCAACTGATCAATATCCGTTGTCGTATATTTTTTCTGCATAATAGTCATTATTTTTGGAAATCATCTGACAATATTTAACGTTTTTACATTCCGGAAACAGGGACGTGGCATGCCACGCCCCTACTCTTAGGTTTATTCCACATTCCGGACGCAGCACGACACTTCTGTCTTCTGCTAACCATCCACAATCATCCCCGCCCCGACGGTTTCAAAACTGTCCGGATCAATAAAAATGACGGAACCGGTAGTGCGGTTTTCCACGTAACGGTCAAAAACCATCGGCTGTGCCAGACGGAGGGTTACTTGGGCAATATCGTTCATTTTCAATGAAGTAACTCCCTCCAAATGTTCCAAAGTGTTGATGTCCACCCGATAGTCCACCGATTTCACCACGCCCACCGTCTCCGAAACGGTATTGCGAATAAGGTAGCGTTTGTTCAGCTGCATCTCCTGCTCGTTGAACCAGCAGCACATCATCTGCAAACTTTGGGAAACCTGCGGCTGCGCCTGTCCGACAGAAACCATGAAATCCCCCCGGCTGATGTCAATGTCGTCGGTCAGCAGCACAGAAACGGACGCGGGGGCAAAAGCGCTTTCCATCGCCTTTTCTGCCTGGTAAATGGCCTTCACATGGGATTCTAATCCGGAAGGCAGCAGCCGCACGCGCTCCCCGATATGCAGCGCCCCGGAGGCCAAACGACCCGCATAACCCCTGTAATCAGGAAATTTGTCGGAAATGGGACGAATCACGTACTGCACCGGCAAGCGCATGGGGTCGCCCTCCTCTCCCGACTTGTGCCCGATGGGCACGGTCTCCAACAGATGCATCAGCGTACCGCCGCGGTACCAGGGAATCCGGTCGGAATCCTTCACCACATTGTCCCCGTATTTGGCGGAAATGGGAATGAAGTTCACCTCCGCATGCGCCCCGATTTTCCGCAACACTTCCAAATACTTTTTGCGGATGGCTTCAAATTGATCCTCAGAAAAGCCAATCAAATCCATCTTGTTCACACACACCGTAATGTGCGGTATATTCAGCAGCACGGCGATGTAGGTGTGGCGCACCGTCTGCTCCACCACCCCGTTACGCGCATCAATCAAAATAATGGCCAAATCGGCCGTGGAGGCACCGGTGACCATGTTCCGCGTGTATTGGATGTGGCCCGGCGTGTCGGCGATGATGAATTTGCGCTTGGGCGTGGCAAAGTACCTGTAGGCCACGTCGATGGTGATACCCTGCTCGCGCTCCGCACGCAGGCCGTCGGTGAGCAGCGCCAGATTGACCTCTTCGTTGCCCCGGCTGCGGGAGGCCTCCTCCACCGCCTCTAACTGGTCCTCGAAAATGGATTTGCTGTCATACAGCAAACGCCCTATCAATGTGCTTTTTCCGTCATCCACGCTTCCGGCTGTGGTGAAACGGAGCAGCTCCATGTCCAAATATCCTTTTGTGTTCATGCACAGACTTTTTGAAACATTTTAAAAATATCCCTCTTTTTTACGGTCCTCCATCGAGGTCTCGCTGCGCTTGTCATCCGCACGACCACCGCGTTCGGTCACCCGCGTCGCCGCGATTTCCCCGATAATCTCCTCCAGACTGTGCGCCTCCGACAAGGTGAGCCCTGTGCAGCTGATGTCCCCGATGGTGCGGCAGCGCACCCTTTGGGTCACCACTTCCTCGTCCGGTTTCAGCTTCATGCAGGGTTCCGCCGCCAGCCATTGCCCGTCTCGGAAAAAGCAGCGACGCTCATGCGTGAAGTAAATGCTCGGAAGCTCAATCTGTTCCTGATAAATGTACTGCCAGACATCCATTTCCGTCCAATTGCTGATGGGGAAGACCCGGAAATGCTCGCCCATGTTCTTTTTGCCGTTAAAAATATTCCAGAGTTCAGGACGTTGGTTTTTGGGATTCCACTGCCCGAACTCGTCGCGGTGGGAGAAAAAGCGTTCCTTGGCGCGGGCCTTCTCCTCGTCCCGACGGGCGCCGCCAATACAGGCGTCAAACTTGTATTTTTCAATAGTGTCTAACAAAGTGGTGGTCTGCAAACGGTTGCGGCTGGCGTTGTAGCCTTTCTCCTCCTTTACGCGACCGGTGTCGATGCTCTCCTGCACCGAACCGACGATAAGGCGCACCCCAAGTTTTTGCACCAAGGCATCCCTGTAGTCCAAAGTCTCCTGAAAATTGTGCCCCGTGTCGATATGCACCAAGGGGAAGGGGATTTTGGCGGGATAAAAGGCCTTGTAGGCCAGATGGGTGACCACAATGGAATCCTTTCCGCCCGAAAAAAGGATGGCCGGACGCTCAAACTGCGCCGCCACCTCCCGAAGCACGTAAACGGATTCGGATTCCAGTTCCTTCAAATGGGTAAGTTTGTTCGCCATATTCACAAGTATGCTTTTGACAAATTAAAACGATGGGTAAACACCTGTTTCACAACTTTTAACTAAACGCACCCGACAGGTACTTTTGGGTCAGCTCCTGTTGGGGATGGTGAAACACCCTTTCGGCGGGTCCGCTCTCAATCACCTCCCCCATGTACATAAAAACCACATTGTCCGCAATGCGCAAGGCCTGCCGCAAGGTATGGGTCACCATCAGGATGGTGTAGTCGTTTTTCAGGGAGACAAACAAATCCTCCACTGTCTTGCTGGAAATGGGATCCAAAGCGCTGGTGGCCTCATCCGCAAGGATATACTGCGGCTCCACCGCCAAGGAACGCGCCAGGCAGAGCCGCTGCTGCTGCCCGATGGAAAGACGCGAAGCGGGCGTGCGCACACGGCCCCTCACCTCCTCCCACAAGCCGACCGCCTGAAGCTGCTTCTGCACCCCGTAAATGAGCTGACGGTGCTTCTTGTACATTTTATTGATACGGCAGCCATAAGCCACGTTGTCGAAAATGGACATGGGCAGTGGACAGGGCCGCTGGCTCACCAAGCCAATCTTCCGGCGCAACTCGGTGATTTCCGGGCCGCTGCCGATAATGTCCTCGCCATCCACCAGCACTTTCCCCTCCAGACGGACATGCTCCGTGGAATCAATCAGCCGGTTGAGGGTGCGCAACAGCGTGGACTTTCCGCAGCCCGAAGGCCCGATGATGCAGGTAATTTGTTTTTCCGGGAAAGTGATGTTCACATCCTTTAAAATGTGGTTTTCCTTGATATATACATGCAAATGTTGAACTTCTATAGCCATTACAGTTTGTTTTTGGAAAAACGGTTGGTGACAAAACGTCCGCTGATACTCAAGAGCAGCACAATGACTGTCAGGACAAGGGCAGCGGCGTAAGCCCGGTCCACCACTTCGGGAATGGGGCTGCTCAGCTGGAAAAAGACCGCTAACGGCAGCGTGGCCGCAGGCTGCGACAAAGAGGTCGGCAGGCTGTCGGTGTAACCGGCGGTGAACATGACACTGGCCGCATCACCGATGGCCCGACCGATAGAAAGCAGCGTAGCGGTGGCAATGCCCGGTGCAATCTGCCGAAGCACCACCTTCAGGGTCTCCCACCTGGTGGCACCCAAAGAAAAGGTGGCGTCCAGTATCTCCCGCGGAAAATGGCGGGTCGCCTCATCCATAGTGCGGATAAAAATAGGGATGATCAGCAGCGTGATGACCAGAATGCCGCCCAACAGGGAGGTGCGCAGCCCGAAAAAGACCATGATGGTGAAGCCGAAAGCCCCATAAACGATGGAGGGAACCCCGAACAGCACATCCAGGGCGAGCCGGACAATATAGGCCGTTCTGGAGGATTGCTTCAGATAGACATTCAGATAAAACACCACCGGGATGGAGACCAGCAGCCCCAGCACCGTGGAGGCGCCGACAATGTA
>JAGAEQ010000011.1 GCA_017613015.1 Bacteroidales bacterium
CACAATGGAATCGTAGCCCATGCGTATGGCCAAAGGGATGAAGACCACCACAAAGGCGATGGTCTCCTCGCTCATGCCGAAAATCGCGCCGAAAAGGCTGAACAGCAGCATGACCAAGGTGATGAGCAGGTTTTCCACCCCTAACTTCCGGACCGGTTTGAAGCGGCTGAGCCGCTGCACGCGGCGCAGAAAAGCCAATACGCCTATGTCGATGGCGTGGCTGTTGTTGAGTATCCAGAACGCGCCGCCGACCATGAGAATGAACACAATGATGTCGGCCTTGTCGGCGAAACCGTTGAAAAGGGCGCTGAAAACCTGCCATGTCTGCGGCGCCGGATCGACATAGTGGAAGGATTGGCCCATGACCACTTCCCGTCCGTCTATGTTTTGTCGCAGAAACTCTCCGGCGGGGACGACCCAGGTCAGTACCGCCGCCAGCACAATGAGGGCGAACACAAGGGTGAAGGTGTGCGGGATTCTTTTCATGCTTCGGAAGGCTGGTTTTTACGTGTGGCGTAAATTCGACAGAGATGTTTAATAGCAGGCTTTCAGTATGTCCAGCACTTCGGCAGTGTCCGGCACGTGGTAGCCTCCGCATTTGACGGTGGTTTCGGCAATCAGCGGCAGCATTTCCTCCGTGGCGCCCACTTCGCGCAGGGTCTGGGGAATGCCCATTTCGGCGATGAAGTCGCTGAGGCATTGGATGCCCTCCAAGGCGATTTGCTCCTCCGTTTTGCCCTCCGGCTGTACGTGCCATACGTTTTGGGCGTAGCGCACAAAGCGGTGCAGCCCGTATTTGTGGATGTGGCGGTAGTAGGGGACGGAAATGATGGCCAGCCCGATGCCGTGGGCGCAGTCGGTGTAGGCGCCTAACTGGTGCTCAATCATGTGCACCTCCCAGTCTTGCGTTTTGGAAAGGGCGAGGATTTTGTTCAGCCCCATGGTGGCGCACCACATGATGTTGCTGCGTGCCTCGTAGTCCAAGGGGTTGCGGATGGCTTTGCGGGCGGCGCTGATGAGGGCGAGCATGTCGCCTTCCAGCAGGTAGTCGCTGACGCAGTCGTCGTCGCCGGAGAAATACTGCTCCATCAGGTGGGAGAAAATGTCGAAAATGCCGCTGACCATCTGGTAGGTGGGCACCGTGAAGGTGAATTCCGGGTTGAGGATGGAGAATTTGGGGGTCACTTCCGCCAAGGGGAAGACCCGGCCCAATTTGAGTCTCTTCTCCTCGTGGGTGATGACCGATCCGCTGTTCATTTCGGAGGCGGTGCCGGTCATGGTCAGTATGCATCCGACAGGGACAATGGGGTGGTCGGGCGTTTCATGCTGCTCCCAAAAACGGGTCCAGGGGTCGCCTTCGCAGTGGGCGGCGACCGAAATGGCTTTGGCACAGTCCACCACGGAGCCGCCGCCCACGGCTAAAATGAGGTCGCAGCGGTTTTCGCGTGCCAGACGCGCGCCTTCCAGCACCTGGGTGTAGCGCGGATTGGCATTGATGCCGGGCAGTTCCGCCACTTTTTTTCCGCAGGCGTGCAGGACTTCCGTCACCTGATCATACAAACCGCTTTTTTTGACGGAGTTTTTTCCATAGACAAGCAAAACATTGGGTCCGAATTCGTTGAGTTCTTCCGCCAGGTGGCTCATGGCTGTTTTCCCGAAGTGGATGCGGGTGGGGTTCTGAAAGCTGAAATCGATGTTCATGAAAGTGGATTTTAATTTTTGCAAAGATAGTCTTTTTTGTCCAACCGAATCTTATTTTATGCTATCTTTGCAATTTTTGTAACTTTGTTGTAAATTTACGCAAGCAGTATGGAAGAGATGATATGGATTCTGGATTTCGGCTCCCAGTACACACAGCTGATAGCCAGAAAAATCAGGGAAATCAACGTGTATTGTGAAATCAAGCCCTTCAATGCCGTGAAGGAGCTGCCGGGCAATGTGAAAGGGGTGATCCTTTCCGGAAGTCCGGCTTCGGTGAACGATGCGGATGCGCCTGTCCCCGCTTTGGACGAATGGCGCGGGAAGGTGCCGGTGCTGGGGGTCTGTTACGGAGCCCAGTATATGGCCAAGCATTGCGGCGGCAGCGTGGAGTCTTCGCCCACCCGCGAGTACGGACGCGCACGCCTGTCCTTCATCGCTTCGGAAAGCAGGCTGATGCAAGGCGTGGATTTGCATTCGCAGGTGTGGATGTCCCACGGGGACACCATTGTGGACATTCCGGACAATTTTGAAAAAATATGCAGCACCGAGACCGTGGCTTTGGCCGGTTACAAGGTGAAAGGCGAGGAGACCTACGGCATACAGTTCCATCCGGAGGTGCACCATTCCGAGCAGGGCAAGCAGCTGTTGTCCAATTTTGTCAAAGGCATCTGCGGCTGTGCGGGTAACTGGACTTCCGAATCCTTTGTGGAGACGACGGTGCGGGAGCTGCGGGAGAAACTCGGCGACGACAAGGTGATTCTCGGGCTTTCCGGCGGCGTGGACTCCACCGTGGCCGCCTACCTGCTGAACCGGGCCATAGGGAAGAACCTCTACGGCATTTTCGTGGACACCGGGCTGTTGCGCAAGGATGAGTATGACAGTGTCATGCAGTCCTGCCAGCAGATTGGCATCAACATCATCGGGGTGAAGGCCGGACCGATTTTTTATGAAAAACTCAAAGGGGTGACCGATCCGGAGCGGAAACGCAAAATCATCGGTGCCACCTTTATCGAAGTGTTTGACGCGGAGGCGAAAAAGCTGAAGGATGTGCGCTGGTTGGGACAGGGCACCATCTATCCGGACGTGATTGAGTCCGCGCCGGTCAAGGGGCCGTCCGCGACCATCAAGTCCCACCACAACGTGGGCGGGCTGCCGGAACGCATGCAGCTGAAGATTGTCGAGCCGCTGCGCTTCCTGTTCAAGGACGAGGTACGGCAGGTGGGGGAGACCTTGGGCGTTCCCCACGATTTGCTCTACCGCCATCCTTTCCCAGGCCCCGGTTTGGGTATCCGTATTCTGGGGGACATCACCGAGGAGAAGGTCCGCATTTTGCAGGAGGTGGACGCCATTTTCCTGAAAAACCTGCGGGAGGCCGGGTGGTACCACCAGTGCTGGCAGGCACTCTCCGTGCTGTTGCCGGTGCGCAGCGTCGGAGTGATGGGTGACGAACGCACCTACGAGAACTGTGTGGCCTTGCGTGCGGTGACCTCGGTGGACGGCATGACCGCCGACTGGGTGCATCTGCCTTACGAGCTGCTTGCCAAGACTTCCAGTGAAATCATCAACAAGGTGCGTGGGGTGAACCGCGTGGTGTACGACATCAGCTCCAAGCCGCCCGCAACCATCGAATGGGAATAGGCATGGATTCCGGAAACGAGCCCAAATGCCCGCGTTTGCAGACCGTGCTGAAATATGCTATGGTGCTGTTGGCCGCTGTGGTGGTGGCTGCCTCCGCATGGATGGAGAAGTTCCCTTACCGCAACCTGCTGATGGCCGTGGCCGGAGGCTTGCTTTCCATAGCCTGTGCCCTTTTTGCTTTTTTGAATTATGACCAATTGAAAAACAGGAAAAAAGAATCATGAACCATTGGAAAGGCGCGTACCGGGGAGTGAACACGGTCGGGGCATACGTCGCGACCCTGCTGCTGTTTTTGGCCGGTTGGCTGCTTTTGGGGAACCTCCCTTTGCTTGCCGCCATGTTGGCCAAGGGGGTGACGACCCTTGAAGATTTGGCGGCCGTTTGTCCGGAAAATGTGTATTTGCTGCTGATGCTCAGTTCTTTTGCTATTGGCTTATTGGCGCTAATCTTGTGCATACGGGTGTTTCACCGCCGTGGCTTCCGTATGGTGGCCAATGGCGGGAGACCGCTGCGCTGGGGGCATTTCCTGACAGCTTTCGGGCTGTATTTTCTGGCCATGGCCATAGTGCAGGGAAGAGACCTGCTTTGGCATCCTGAAAACTTTGAATGGCAGTTCGATGCCGCCGCCTTTGTCCGCGTGCTTCCGGTGCTGCTGCTTTTTGTGCCCTTGCAGACGCTGTTTGAGGAGTTCTTTTTCAGGGGCTACCTGATGCAGTCGTTGGTGGTGGGGACCAAACGGGTGTGGATAGCCTGGCTGCTGTCCGCCCTGTTGTTCGGTTTCGCCCATTCCGCCAATCCGGAGGTGGGTGCCTACGGCTACACGGTGATGATGTTGCAGTACCTGCTCTTCGGCTTGCTCTTCGGCTGGTTCGCCTTAGCCGACGAAGGGATAGAGGTGTCGTGGGGCATGCATACGGCCAACAACCTTTTCCTGCTGCTTTTTGTCACGGAGGAGCATTCTGCCTTGCCCACACCGGCATTGTGGCGGCAACTGGACGCGACCCCTTCCTTGAAGGACATCTTCCAGCTGCTGTTTTTGGTCGGGGTGCTTTGGGTGGTTCTGGAGCGGATTTACCGCTGGAAGCTCCCGTCCCTGCGTAAAATTGCCAATCCCGGCGAGGAGGAGACTCCCGCCGTCGAAAATAAGGAGGTAATATGAGAAAAACCGCGCTTATCATGTGTTGTGTCTGTGGGCTTTTGTGCGGGCGGCTGTACGCCCAGGCTCCGGACACCGTAGTGGAAAACGGCAGCAAATACGTGCTGCATGATGTTGTCAAGGGTGAGACCCTGTACGGTTTGTCCAAAAAGTACGGCCTGACCGTGGAACGTCTGGTGGAGGCCAATCCGGGAACGGAGAACGGCATCCAAATCGGACAGCGGCTGAAAATCTACGCCGGAGAGGCCGTGGAGACCGTGACCCATAAGGTGCAGAAAGGGGAGAGTTTGTACGCCATCGCCAAAAAATACGGGGTGAAGGTGCAGGACTTGCTGGATTGGAACCCGGGCTTGACGGAACATTTGTCCATAGGGCAGCCCATACGGGTGCGGAAAAGCGCCGTGACCGTCGCCAACAAGCGGCCGGAAAAGGCGGACGCGCAGCTGCAGGCCGTGGCCAAACCCGTGGAAACGCCCGCGCGTCAGGTGGAGTCGAATCCGCCGGAGGAGCGTCCGCAGCCGGTTCCCGTGGCGCAGGTTTCGGAAGAGAAGGTGTATGCGGATGCCGAAAAGGGCAAGCGCAAAAGCGAGTACAATGTTTTCCTGCTGCTGCCTTTGTACACCCAGCAGCCGACGGATGAGGGCAGCGTGGGAAAAATCGAGGATTTGGACGCTTACGAGCACATCAAGAGCTTTGATTTCATACAGTTCTATGAGGCCGCGCTTCTGGCGGTCGAGGACATCAGCAGTCCCGAGGTACAGGTGAATTTCTATATTAAAGATGTGAACGAGAAGAACAATGCCGAATTGGGGCGTTGGATTGCGGAAGGGGTGTTCGCGAATGCGGATTTGGTGATAGGGCCCTTTTTCCGGGAGAATTTCCGCACCATGCTCTCCTATGCGCAGAACCATGCCATCACCATTGTGAACCCGTTTACGGTGGCGGAGGTGGAGACTTCCGCGCAGCTGTTCCGCACCATGGCCACCTATACCGCGCAGGCGGCCCAGTTGGCGGAGTACATCCGTTCCCGCTACACCAAGGCGCAGGTGCTGCTGCTGAACAACATGGGTTCCGACAGCAAGCGCGTTTCAGCCTACCGCTCCTCTTTGATGAAGGCCTTGCAGGATTATCCGGGCATCGCGGTGAAAGAGGTCAATTACAAAAACGGCGGCGTGTCGGCGGTCAATGCATCGCTTAACCCCACTTGCGAGAATTTCGTGCTGGCCTTTTTCGACGGGGAGATCACCGTGACCAATTTCATACAGACCATGAACCGGAACGCGCCCGAAAACGTCACTTTGGTCACTTCGGCGGACTGGCAGAAGTACGACAAAATCGAGACCGAATATTTCGCACGCCTGAAAACCCATTATATAGACCAATTCTTTGTGGACTACTCCGATCCGGAGGTTATCCGTTTCATTGACCGTTTCCGCGAACGCTACACCATAGAGCCGACGCTCGGCCATTTCGCCTTCCAGGGCTACGACATCACCCGCTTCTTCCTTTCCGGCATCATGCGCTACGGCAGCGGTTTCGGATTGCAGGTGAACGAGTTGCAGGAGCCTTCACTGTGTACGCGCTTCCATTATGCCAAAGGCCCCGGACACACCTATGAAAACCAGTTCTGCCACATTTACCGCTTGCTGGACTATCGTCTGGTCAATGCCTGGCTGGCGGAGGAGGAGACCACGCCCGTCATCACGCCGGGCAAAGCGAAAAAAAACAAATAAGCCGTTATGGAAAACAAAGTTGTGATACTGTCAGCTCCGTCCGGAAGCGGGAAAACCACCCTGCTCAGGGCGCTTATGGCCCGCCAGCTCCCTCTGGAGTTCTCGGTTTCGGCGACCAGCCGTGCCCGCAGGGCGGGTGAAGTGGACGGGAAGGACTATTATTTCTTCACGCCGGAGCAGTTCAAGGAAAAAGTGGATCAGGAGGCTTTTCTGGAATGGAACGAAGTCTATCCCGGACAATACTACGGCACCCTGCTTTCGGAGGTGGACCGCATCGCCCGCAACGGCAGGCACGTGATTTTTGACGTGGATGTGGCCGGTGGGCTGTCGATCAAACAGCGTTTCGGGGAAAGGGCGCTGGCTGTTTTTGTCATGCCGCCTTCCATGGAGGTCTTGCGGCAGCGGCTGCTTTCCCGGGGCACGGAGACTCCGGAGTCCGTGGAAAAACGCCTGTATCGCGCCGATTATGAGATTTCCTTCGCCAAACGCTTTGACTATGTGTTGGTGAACGACAGTCTGGAAACGGCTATTCAAGAGGCTTACACCTTGATTTCCGGCTTTTTGCGGCAGTAAACGGGCCGTGTCCTAAGATTCTGCTTTTGCCGTTCCGGCATGTCGCTTTTTTGACTACTTTTGCCTTTTGGTAAGAAAAATAGCAAACGATGGATTCTCTGTTAGATAAACTCGAATTAATCTACAAACGCTGGTTAGAGATCGGTGAGGAAATCACCAAACCCGATGTCGTGGCCGACATGAAGAAATATGTCAAGCTGAGCAAGGACTACAAGGAATTGCAGGCGGTGGTGGATGCCTACCAGAAGTACAAAAATGTGCTGGGCAACATACAGAATGCAAAGGATGTCATTGCCAATGAGAAAGATGAGGAGTTTCGGGCCATGGCCAAGGAGGAGCTGGCGGCCTGCAATGCGGAATGCGGCAAATTGGAGGAGGAGATTCGCCTGCTGCTGATTCCCGCCGACCCCCAGGACGGCAAGAACGCCATTGTGGAGATTCGCGCCGGAACCGGTGGGGACGAGGCCAGTCTTTTCGCCGGAGACCTGTACCGCATGTACACCCATTATTGCGAAACCATGCACTGGAAAGTGGAGGTGGCTTCCATGACGGAAGGCACGTTGGGCGGTTTTAAGGAAATTGTTTTCAATGTGATAGGAAACGGGGCCTACGGCCTGATGAAATACGAGTCGGGCGTGCACCGGGTACAGCGCGTGCCCCAGACCGAGACCCAGGGTCGCGTGCACACTTCGGCGGCATCCGTGGTGGTGCTTCCGGAGGCCGATGAATTCGACGTGGACCTCAAGGAAAAGGACATCCGCAAGGACACTTACTGCGCTTCCGGTCCCGGCGGACAATGCGTGAACACCACCTATTCGGCGGTGCGCCTCACCCATATCCCGACGGGCATAGTGGTGGCGATTCAGGACGAAAAGTCCCAAATCAAGAATTTGGAGAAAGCCATGAAAATCCTGCGGACGCGGGTGTTTGAGCGCGAGTACCAGAAATACTTGGACGAGGTTTCCTCCAAGCGCAAAACCATGGTTTCCACCGGAGACCGCTCGGCGAAAATCCGCACCTACAACTATCCGCAGAACCGGGTGACCGACCACCGCATCAACTATACCATGTATAACCTGACGAATTTCGTCAACGGGGATATTCAGGATATGATTGAAGCCCTGCAAATTGCCGAAAACGCGGAGCGTCTGAAAGCCTCCGTGGAAGAATCCACCGCACAGTAAAGCCATGTCCGCCGACGAACGCTATATGTGGCGTTGCCTGGAGCTTGCCCGCAAAGGCAAGGGGGCGGTCGCGCCCAATCCCATGGTCGGGGCGGTGCTGGTGTGTGACGCTCAGGTGGTGGGCGAGGGCTTTCATGCCTTTTGGGGCGGCCCGCATGCTGAAGTGGAGGCCGTGCGGTCAGTGCGCGACCCGGAATGCCTGTCGCGTGCCACGCTCTATGTCAGTCTGGAACCCTGCTGCCATTTCGGCAAAACACCTCCTTGCACCGAACTGATTCTGCAACACCGCATTCCCCGGGTGGTAGTGGCCTGTACCGACCCTAATCCGCAAGTGGGCGGAAAAGGGGTGCAACGCCTGCGGGAGCAGGGCTGCGACGTGACGCTCGGGGTATTAGAGAAGGAGGCGAGGGAGCAGAACCGCCGTTTTTTCACTTTTCAGAAAAAAAAACGTCCTTACATTCTATTAAAATGGGCGCAAACCTTGGACGGTTTCATGGACATTGCCCGTAAAAGCCCGGAGGACACCACTTCCTATTGGATTACCAACGGGGCGTTGAAGCTGCGCACGCACACCTGGCGGGCGGAAGAGGCCGCCATCTGGGTCGGGGCCAACACCCTGCTGCACGACAACCCTCGGCTGAATGTGCGCTATGCCGCAGGCAGACAGCCGCTTCGGATTGCTTTTTTTGACACTTCAAGGGCGGATATCCGCCGTTTTCATCTGGCGGACGCCACCCAGCCTGCTTTAGTCTTTCATTTCGGGGAGGACAGGGAGGAGAAGAACCTCACGTTCTGCCACATCCCGTATTTTAACCCCCGTCCCGACGGGCTGCTTCCGGCGGAAGCCTTGGAAAACATGCTGGGCGTGCTGCACCGTCGCGGCGTGGTGTCTGTGATGGTGGAGGGCGGCAGGCGGCTGCTCGACAGTTTGCTGGCTGCCGGTCTGTGGGACGAGGCGAGGGTGTTGGAAGGCAATATCCGTTTTGGAAGCGGTCTGCCCGCTCCCGTCATTTCCCAAACGCCTGTCCGGGAGGAGGCGGTGGAAGACAATCGTGTTTTTTATTACCGCAACCGTCCCTAAGGGCCTTGCGGCTTCTGAATGCCACGCGGTGCCTATGGGTGCAGGTTCAGGCTTTCGGAAAGGCTGACCTCCGTGGAGCGTCTGACACCCAGAATGTCGGCATGCGGGCTTTCCAGCACGCCCAGTCCGTAGATGCGGACGTTCTTGATTTTGTCCGCAATCAGCAGACAGGCTTTTCCGTTCACCTTGTCGTAGTCGTAGGGGTTGGGCGAACCGACCAGAATGGCGCCTTCGCGCAGCTCAATATCCACATTGCTGCGCAAATGCAGGCTGCCGGTCAGGTAGCGTCCCACGCTGAAAATCAGGGTGCCGCCGCCTTGCTCAGCGATGGAGTCTATGGCCGCCTGTATGCTGCGGGTGTTGAGGATGCTGCCGTTGGACTGTACATTAAATTTGGACGCATTGACTTTTAAATCGTTGCGGTATTTGGTGTCGGGAAGTCCGGCTCCTGCATCCGCCACGGGATCGCTGACGCGGGGCTGTTCATAGTAAGGGTTATGGGGATAGTTGACAATCTGCTGTTTGCCTTCGGCATGGGCTTGCAGCGTCTCCACGTTTTCCAGTACCAGCCCGGTCACATCGTCCGCCACGAGGCAGGGGCGGTAATCCTTGCCTTCCACGCGCATCACGACATTTTTCAGGATGATGCTGTCCGCGTGGCGGATAAACAGTCCCCATGCGGGCAATTCCTTGAACATGGAGAACTCCGGATACTGCTTTTCACGTTCGGGTATGGCCGCCAAAGAGGCTTCGTCCCAGGCTTGGTAGGCGTAGGCGCTGTCCGCGCGTCCCGGGTAGACGAGGGTGATGTTTTCTAAACGGATGTTTTGGATGCGGTGTCCCGGCGTGCCGATGATGCTGCTGGGCGAGATGTTGCGGGGCAGGTCCTCCACGGGGCCTTCATAGCTGTAGCCTGCGTCCGGCTTTTCGAAAGGAACTTCGGCATACACGTTGCGTATGGTGATGTCTTTCAGGCAGGCCTGCAATTCCGGATTGGTGTTGCGTTCGGAGAAGCGGAGGAAGATGGGATTGCCCGTGTTCAGGCTGCGAAGCCCGTCGATTTCAATGTCTTCCAAAGTGCCGCCGTCCACGCTCGCCAAGGTGATGGCGCTGCGGTAGGTGTCGTAGATGGTGATGTTCTTGAAACGGAAATGGCGGAACACGCCCCGGGTCACGGTGCCGAATTTGATGCCGTTGGCGCTGCTTCTTCCGGTGCAGTTCTCCACCAGCACGTTCTCGCTCACGCCTTGTTTGCTGTGGCTTTTGAAACAGAACACGTCGTCGGCGGCATCCATGTGGCAGTTGCGGATAATCACGTTCTGGCAGTCCACAATATCAATGCCGTCGTTGTTCCAAAAGGATTTGGAATCGACGGTGACGTGCTCCACCAGCAGGTTGCGGCACTGGTCGTACTGCTGGTTCCAGCTGGCGGGGTCTTTGAGGGTGATGCCGCTGATGGTGACATTCTCGCATTCGCGGAAGTGGATGTTCTCCGGACGGTTTTCCCCGGCGGGACGGTCGTATCTCATCGGATCCTTGATCTTGCCCTCATGGATCAGGCGCACGGTATTGTAGGCCACTTCATAGCCGCGGCAGTCAATCACACCTTTCCCGGTGATGGCCACATCGTGCTGCTTGATGGCGAAAATGAAGGAGGTCCAACGGCAGTAGGGGTCCTTCACATAGTCAAAGGGATTGAGCGAACCTAAAAGGACCGCTCCCTCCTCCAAGTGCAGCGTAACGTTGCTTTTCAGGTAAAGGGTGCCGCATACGTGTCGTCCCGGTTCGATGATGACCCGGCCTCCGCCCTTGGCATTGGCGGCATCGATGGCATTTTGTATGGCCTTGGTGTTCAAAGTGACGCCGTCCCCTTTGTCGCCGAAGTCGCGTGCCGGGAAGTCTCTGGTTTGTACGGCGGATTGGGCGACCCCCCAGAAGGGCAGCAGCACAACGGTCAATGTCAGGAACTGTTTGAGGAGATGTTTGTTCATTTTCATAATTAATTAATGGTTTAATAATCGGTGTAGTCTTTGTTCACATTCCATTTCAAGCTTTGCAAAGTGCTCGCTTTCACGTTGATTTTGAATTCGAAGCCCCGGTAGTACCCGAATGGCCGCCATTGGAACTGCATGACCCAGCAGTGCAGGTCGCGGGTGATGTCAAAGGAGGAGGCGGAAATCTGGTGGTTGGTGAAATCGTAGCCGGAGGTGAAGGCGATGCCCCATTTGCGGGTCAGGTTGATGTTGCCGCTCACGTTCACAGTGTTGGTCAGGGAGCGGGTGTAGCGGTCGCGTTCCAGCAACAGCAGGTTGTAATGGTTGTAGTTGTCGGAAAGGTTGTGGTTGAGGGAATAGGCGAGGGAGAGGTTCCAGTCTGGGCCGCTTTCTATATATTTGTCTTTCAAAGAACTGGAACTAAACTGGTAGCCTATGCTCAGGTTGGCCGCCGTGGAGGAGAGGCGGAACAGCCGGTGGTTCTCCTCCCATTCGAAGCGGTTGACGCGCTTGCCTTCGCCGCTGATGACGTAAGGGTCCAGGTAAATGTTGAAATTGAGGAAACACTGCTTGAACAGGGAGGTGCGTCCGGAAAGCGTAAGCGGTGTCCAAGGCATGGAATCCGCTGTCAGGTGGTAGGACGTGCTGATTTGGAAACTCTCCAGCAAGGTGATTTTCACTAAGTTTTCTTCCGAAGTGTCCTTGTGTTTGCGCACTTTCAGCTCCACTTTGTTGCCGATGCCGAAATGGGCGTAGGCCGTGCTTTTCCGCTCCGGCACCGTGAACAGGAAGCCCTCCACCGGCGCGTAGGTGACCGTTTCCCCCTTCAGGGAGTCGTAATAGGATTCGAAAAGGCCCCGGTTGAGGAAGGGCGTGTAGTTGAAACTGACCGAGGGGGTCAGCTCATGGCGCAGGGCGTGGAAGCGGCGGCCACGGAACTGGTACATGCCGTAAAGGGTGGTTTTCAGCTGTGAGCTGTATTTTAGCTGGCGGGTCGCGAAAAAGCCGTACACTGTGTCGTAGGCGATTTGGGGACGCAGCAGGCTGTCCGTGCCGGCATAGTTCCGGTGGGCTCCCTTGAACTGCCAGTTTTCCGTCCATTGGATGGTGTTGTTCCAGTCCACGTGCTTCAGGATTTTGATGGTGGAGGACAGGGGGACGGAGTGGGTGAGGCCGCTGCGCATCTGCTCGAATATGGCCGCCTGCATGAAAAGGGAGTCGTTGGTCTGCACGCTGTTGCTCATGCTGAGGTTGTAGGCGAGCGAAATGTTCTCGTACCAGCGGATTTTCCCCGCGATTTCCTTGCGCCGCAAGGGGTAGAAGCTGCTGATGTTGTAGTTGATGTTGGGCAGGCTGAGGTTGATCACGCCCGTAGAGACGTTCTGCGACAGGCTTGCGTTGATGCCGAGGGTGTGCAGCTCGCCGAAGGCGGTGGAGTAGCTGACGGCAGAGTTGTAGTTGCTGTTCACGTAGTTGTTCAGGTCGGTGATGTTGTTTTTGTTGTACGAGCTGGTCTGGTAGTTCACGTCGGCGGAGAAGCGGCGCGTGGGGTGCGCCTTGCTGTCCTGCGCATGCTTCCAGGAAACCCGCATGTCCTGGTTGCGGGTGAAGGTGGGCGTTTCCGGCTCCCCTCTCCGGGTGAAGCTGTAGGAGGCGTTGAACGAGCCCTTGTAGCGGTAGCGGCGGTAGTAGTTGCTCTGGGCGTTCACGGCAAAGGAGCCGCGCAGGTAGAGGTCGGTGGTGAGCGCCAAGTCCCAGCAGTCGTTGAAGGCGGCGTACAGGCCGAGCCCTTTCAGGTAGAACCCCAGTTCGGCGGATTCGCCGTAGGAGGGGACCAGCACCCCGTTCTGATGCCCTTTGTTCCCTATGGGCAGCAGGCTGAACGGCAGCCCGACGGGAATGGGGATGCCCCGCACTTCCGGACGTATGAACTTGGTGACGATGACGTTATCGGGAATGACTTTCGCCTTGGTGAAGACAAAGCCGAAATGCGGATGCTCCAAGTCGCAGGTGGTGTAGACGCCCCGCTGCACAAAACTCACGCTGTCGTTCACCTTTTTGATGCGCTCCCCGTGCATCAGCCCTTCCCCCTCCTGGGTGATGACGTGGTAGACCACGCCCTGCTTGCTTTCCAGATGGTAGCGGATTTCGTTGGCGTGGAAGTCGGAGTTCTTCTGACGGAACACCGGTTTCCCCTGTATGATTCCGTTAGAGTCCGGCATGCCGCAGGAATACACTTCGTTGCTGTCGAAATCCATGCTGATGCGGTCGGCTTCGAGCGTGATGTCGTCGTAAAACACTTTTGTGTGGAAGAAAAGGTCCGCTTTCCGCCGCTTCAAATCCATGCGGGCGGAGTCCTCCGCTTCGTAGCGTATGGGTTCCCGTATGGCGTTTTTTGAAAGGCGGAAGGCTTTTTCCGTGGCGGCGGTGTCGCTGTTTTGTGCCAGACAATCTTCCGGCAGCCAGGCCGGAAAAAAGAGCATTGTCCAGAGAAGGGCAAACAAATATTTCACAAACAGCTGTTTATACAAACCCTATCTTTTTTTCAAAAACATCCGAATTCTGTTGTACTTTTGTATCCCTTTTGTAAGGGATAAGTTGCAAAAATACGAAAAATAACCATAAAAAAAGCCATGGCGATGAAAAATAGATTTTGTGCGGCGCTTACAGGACTTTGTGTGCTGCTTTTGTGCGGCGGATTGCAGGCCGGACCCATCAAAACCATCGTGATAGACGCCGGGCATGGCGGCCACGATCCCGGGGCGGTGGGCGCTACCGGAAGCCATGAGAGCATGGTGGTGCTGGATGTCGCGCTGCGTCTGGGGAAAATCATACAGCAGCAGTATCCGGATGTGAAAGTGGTCTACACCCGAAAGACGGATGTGTTTGTTGAATTGTACAAGCGGGCGGAAATCGCCAACCGCAACAAGGCGGACCTGTTCATCTCCCTGCACTGCAATTCCTCACCCAACGCCACCGCCTACGGGACGGAGACTTTTGTGATGGGTGTGGACAAGACCAACGCCAACATGGCTGTCGCCCAGAAGGAGAACGCGGCCATTCTGAAAGAGACGGACTACGAGAACAATTATGAGGGCTTTGACCCTTATTCTCCGGAGTCCTACATTATCTTCTCCCTTTTGCAGAACGTGCACCTTTCCAAGAGCGCGCATTTCGCCTCCTTGGTGCAGAAAAATTTCAAGAATGACCTCTGCCGTTCCGACCGGGGGGTGAAGCAGGCTCCGTTTCTGGTGCTTTGGCGCACGACCATGCCCAGCGTGCTGATTGAGCTCGGCTTTTTGAGCAACCGGACGGAAGAGGCCTACCTGCTTTCGGAGAAAGGCAAGAACGAACTGTCGCAGTCCATCGCCAAGGCCATAGGACAGCTTATTGTGGAAAGCGGCGGCGCGGAACCGGCTGCGGAAGGGACACCGCGTGTGACGGAAAACGCTCCGGAGGAGCCAACGCCTTCAACCGCCCCGGCTACGGCCAAGGAGGCGGAAACGCCCGCCACTTCAGGGAACAACGCTTCCGAAGCGGTGGCGCAGCCTGCGGACTTGGTCTACAAAGTGCAGTTCGCTTCCTCTTCCCAAAAGAAGGAAAGCGACGACTGGGCCTTCCGGGGGCTTCCTGCCGTGCAGTGCCAGCCTTCGGGGAAGCTGTACGTGTACACCGCAGGGGAGGAGACCACCTATGCCGCTATACAGGAGGTGCTGCAAACCGTGAAGGCGAAGGGCTACACGGACGCTTTTGTTATCGCTTTGTACAAGGGGCGGCGCATTACCTTGGACGAGGCAAAAAAGTTGGAAAAACAACCGTAGGTATTGATATAAGCGCTACTTTTGCACCTTTAATTCTAAAGCTACCGAAATGAGTAAAACAGCAGTCATTGCCTTCGGCGGCAATGCTTTGTTGAGAAGCGGCCAGGAGGGGTTCTACCAGGAGCAGCTGGCCAATGTGGAGGAAACTTGCGAATCGGTCGTCCCTTTGGTACAGGCGGGCTACCGTATCGTGATCGGACACGGCAACGGGCCGCAGGTCGGCAACGTGCTCTTGCAGCACGAAATGGCCAACCGCGTCTCCGGCATCGTGGCCATGCCCTTGGACTTCTGCGTGGCGGAAACCCAGGGCTCCATCGGCTACCTGATTGAGCAGGGGCTGCGCAATGTGCTGAAACGTCACGGCATCGAAAAGGATGTGCTGGGCATTATCACCCAGGTGGTGGTGGATCAGAAAGATCCGCTGTTTGTCAATCCGACCAAGCCGATTGGACGCTATTTCAAGCAGAAACAAATGGAATCCTTTATTGAGGAGCATCCCGGCACCATTTTCAAGGAGGATCCGAAAGGCAACGGCTGGCGCCGCGTGGTGGCTTCGCCGCAGCCTATTGACATATTGAACGTCAAGCCGGTGCAGTCGCTGATTGAAGCCGGGAACATTGTGATTACCGTGGGCGGCGGCGGCGTGCCGGTCATACGCGAAAACGGCCAGATAAAAGGCGTGGAAGCGGTGATAGACAAGGATTTGTCCTCCGCTTTGTTGGCCACCAAGCTGAACGCCGACGAGTTCTACATCCTGACCGATGTGCCGAAGGTATACATCAACTTCCGCAAGCCGGATGAGAAGGCGTTGGATGTGATTTCCATCGCCGAGGCGAAGCGTTACTTGGAGGAGGGGCAGTTCACCGAAGGCTCCATGGCACCGAAAATCAGGGCGGCCATCCGTTTTGTGGAGCATTGCGGCGGCACCTGCATCATCACGGAGGCCGGCCAGTTGGAAAACCCAAACTGCGGCACGAGAATCGTGCGATAAGATCTCAATCGGAACGAAAAGAGCTAAAAAGATATATTAACATTAAAATTTATAGAAATGGCTTACAATTTAAGAAACC
>JAGAEQ010000012.1 GCA_017613015.1 Bacteroidales bacterium
ACGGCAAAGACAACTTCGGTTTCAACGCCCGCACGGAAAAATATGAAGACCTCATGCTGGCTGGTGTCATCGACCCCGCCAAGGTCACCCGTGTGGCCATTGAAAACGCCGGATCCATCGCCGGCATGCTGCTGACGACGGAATGCGTGCTTGCCGACATCAAGGAAGAGACGCCGGCTGCCCCCATGGGTGGCGGAATGCCTGGCGGAATGGGCGGCGGAATGTACTAAACCCCACCTTCCCTTTTTTGCAAAAGAGCCCGTTCAGGGCTCTTTTTTTTGTCCGTTTGCAAGCAGCCTCCATCCAAAACCGGCACGGCTTTCCCCAAGGCGAGTCGCTCTGATTCCACGAAAAAACCCAATCCGACTCGCCCAAATCGGATTTTTTTTCACTATTCAAGTCATCCGCTTGGTGTCGGAACGCTTTTTTAATTACTTTTGCAGCGGTAATTTTACACATTAACAACCGGCACACATGAAAAACAGGTACATTGATCTGATTGAGCAGACGTATGAGTTTCCCCAGGAGGAATTCCAGGTGGAGGACGAGGAGCTTTTTTTCAACGGCATTGATTTGATGGAAATTATCAAGCAATACGGCACGCCGCTGAAAATCACCTACCTGCCCAAAATATCCCAGAACATCCAACGCGCCAAGCGCTGGTTCAACGTGGCCATCGCCAAAACGGACTACGAGGGCGAATACCACTACTGCTACTGCACCAAAAGCTCCCACTTTGTGTTTGTGCTGGAGGAAGTGCTGAAAAACGATGTCCACATAGAGACTTCATCCGCCTTCGATTTCAACATTGTGGAGGCATTGGAGGAACAGGGACTGCTCCAGAAAGACAATTACATCATCTGCAACGGCTTTAAAAAAATCCCTTACATAGAGAACATTGTCAATGCCATTGAGAACGGTTTCGTCAATACGATTCCCGTACTGGACAACAAAACGGAGTTCGACCAATTGGACGAACGCCTGCACGGGCATTGCAAACTGGGCATCCGCATCGCGGCGGAGGAAGAGCCCAAATTCGACTTCTACACTTCCCGGTTGGGCATCCGCTACAACGAAATCATCCCTTTTTACAAGGAAAAAATCAAAAACAACCCGAAGTTTGACCTGAAAATGCTGCATTTCTTCATCAATACGGGCATACAGGACTCTGCCTACTATTGGAACGAACTGATGAAATGCGTCAATGTGTACTGCGAATTGCAGAAATTAGCCCCGGAGCTGGACTCCCTCAACATCGGCGGCGGATTCCCCATCAAAAACCGGCTTTCCTTCGAATACGACTACGAATACATGGCGGAGGAAATCATCGCCCAGATAAAGACCATCTGCAACCGCAACGGGGTCAAAGAACCCCACATTTTCACCGAATTCGGCTCCTACACCGTTGGAGAGTCGGGAGCGGTGCTGTTTTCCATACTCAACCAAAAACAGCAGAACGACAGGGAATTATGGGACATGATTGACAGCTCGTTCATGACGACCCTTCCCGACACCTGGGCCATCAAGCAGCAGTTCATACTGTTGGCCATCAACAACTGGAAAAAGGAGTACGAGCGCGTTTTTCTCGGCGGCCTCACCTGCGACAGCATGGACTACTACAATGCGGAAGCCAACCTGAACGCGATGTTCCTGCCCAAATACGACATCGCCACACCCCAGTACATCGGACTGTTCCACACCGGCGCCTACCAGGAGTCCATCGGCGGATACGGCGGCATACAGCATTGCCTGAACCCGGCTCCCAAGCACGTGATTATCGACAGGGAATATGCCGGCCCGGACGACACCGAAGGGGAAATCGTTACCAAACTGTTCAGCAAAGAACAGAGTTTCAAATCTATGCTGAAAACCTTAGGCTATTGACATGGCATCGAACGGCAACGTGGTCCTCTGGTGTGTTTCGCCCGTTTTGCAGCGGAACATCCGTTATTTCCTGCGGAAAAACGCGTATGCCGTGTGCTGTTGCCACAACTTGGAGGAGGTGCACGTTGCACTCAGCATAGACGACTACTTACTGATTGTCACCGACATCCCCTATCCGGACGAAGCGTTTTCGGCCCTCTGCGCCCGCCATGCCGACCTGCCCGTTTTCCACATTGTGGACCAACTCCCCTCCCAACTGCCGGATCCGCCCCATCTGCTGCGGAAAAAACCCTTCGATCTTTCTGAAATTGAGCGGATGCTGCAAGCGCGGCAAGCCCCCGGAGAAGCGTCCGCCCTGCCTTTGGGCAACTACACCCTGCTGCCGGAGAGCAACCGCATCCGCTACCGGAACACGGAATGCGGCATCCCGAACAAGGAAATGGAAATGCTTCTGATACTGTATCGTAACAGTCCGGACATCGTTTCCAAGGAAGCCATCGCCCGCAAGCTCTGGCCCCAGGACCCGGAAGGGCACGAGAACTCCATCCATGTATACCTCAACAACTTGCGCAGCTATTTCCAGAAAGACGACCGCATCCGCCTGCTGACGGTCTACGGGAAAGGCATACGGCTGGAAAGGGAGTAAAAAAAATTCCCCCACTCCGGGCTTTGTATTGCATTTTGTTGTACTTTTGCACTCGTTTTTGTGTCAAGTGCACACCTTACGGAGAGGTGGGTGAGTGGCTTAAACCAGCAGTTTGCTAAACTGTCGTATTCTAATAGGATACCGGGGGTTCGAATCCCCCCTTCTCCGCGCAAAGAAAGGAAACCGGGATATAGCGTAGTCCGGTTATCGCGCCTGCTTTGGGAGCAGGAGGTCGCAAGTTCGAATCTTGCTATCCCGACACGAAACTCTTGGACTCTCCGAGAGTTTTTTAGTTGAAAGTCCCATGATTATTTTAGAAAAACCCTACGTTTCAGAAAGATTAGTCCAATGCATCCTTGAGAAGCAGCTTCCGGTGCTGCGCAATCCCATGGCCGAAAAATTAGCGGAAGAAGGGCACGCCCTGCCGCTGTACGATGACAAAGCCTTCATCGCAGCCTACCGGCAACGCCGCCGCCTGTACACCATGTCGGAAAACGCGCTGGGATGGGTGGCGGAACACCTTCCCGACCCGGAATTGCTACAGCATATTAACCAACTGAAAAACAAAGCGGATTTCCGCAGGCTGTGCCGACAGATGTACCCGGATTTCTTTTTTCTGGAGACCGATGTGGAACAATTGCGAAGCCTGAACCCCTCCGAACTGCCTTTTCCGCTGGTGCTGAAGCCTTCCGTGGGATTTCTCAGCGCAGGCGTACATGTGGTGCGTGACGCCGCCGAATGGCAAAAGGCGGTGGAAGACCTCAGCGGCCAAGCCCTCGCTTCCGGGCAGGGTTTTCCGGAATTCGTCCTCAACATGCGTAAAATCCTGCTTGAAGCCTATATCAAAGGGGAGGAATATGCCGTGGACGCCTACTTTGACGAGGAAGGGAAGCCCGTCATTCTGAACATTTTCCATCACCGCTTCGCCTCCGAATCCGACACAAGCGACCGGCTGTATTGCAGCAGCCGCAAACTCTACGACCGCTACGAAGCCCCCTTCACCGACTTCCTTATACGGACCAACCAAGCGCTTTCGCTACGCAACTTCCCCATACACATTGAATTCCGCTACGACGGCAAACAGGCGGTCCCTATCGAGATCAACCCATTGCGTTTTGCAGGCTTCTGCCTGAACGAACTGCAAACCCACATCAGCGGCGTGCATCCGGTGGCGGCCTACTTTGAAGGCATCCGCCTAAGCAAAGAAGCCATGTGGAAAGGCAAAGAGAACGACACCTACAGCTTTTTGGTGCTGGAGCGTCCCGCAGACTGTGCCGACACGGCGGTCTTCAACGGGGAAAAATTCCGCAAAGATTTTACGGAAGTATTGGAAATCAGAGAAGTCGAAGAGCGTAGCGCAGGCGTGGCCGCAACGGTGTTTCTACGCACCGACACGGCGCACGAAAGCGGCCTGGACCGCATCCTACACCTGGATATGCACGACTACATGCGCTAAAAGCGCGTGCAAAAGGGGTTTTCCCTTATTTGGTCGTATCCACGCCCAGACGCTCCAAAATCGCGTCGTTGATGTTGAATTTGGAATCGGCGTACACTATGGTCATGTCCCCGGCTTTGTCAAAGACAAAGGCATACATTTTCTCGCGGGCGTATTCCTCTATGGCCGTGAACAGCTTGTCCTGAATCGGTTTGACCAATTCTTCGCGTTTTTTATACAGATCGCCGTCCGTGGCAAAGCGTTTTTTCTGTAACTCCTTGGCTTCCTGTTCGGCGGCAATGATGGCGTTCTGGCGTTTCTGCTTGGTCTCCTCCGGAAGCAAGGCGGCATCCTGCTGGTATTTCTTATACATCTCGTCAATGGCCTTGAACTTGGCTTCTATCTCATTCTGCCAATCCACCGACAGCTTTTCCAACTCAGCCTGCGCCTCCGTGTATCCCGGCATCTTGCTTAACAGATACTCCGAATCAATGTAGGCATATTTCTGTGCGAACAGACCAGTGGTGGCTCCCACTATGCACAACAGGGCTACTAACATCTTTTTCATGGCGTTTCCTCCTTTTTTACTGTTTTTATGTTTACTAATCTATCGAATTGTTCAATGAGAAATGGAATTGTCCTTTGTTGGCGGAAGCATTGCCCGGAACCGCGTCGAAGCCATAGCCCCAGTCTAATCCGAGCAAGCCGAACATGCTCAAGTAAATACGCGCCCCCACACCGACCGAGCGGTACATGGTGAAGGGCCGGTAGCTCTTGAAGCTGTCCCAGCAGTTGCCCGCCTCGGCAAAGGTCAGCAGGTAAATGGTTGCCGTCGGGTTCAGGGAAATCGGGTAGCGCACCTCAAAGGTCATTTTCTGGTACACCGTGCCGCCTATGGGGTTGCCCGCACCGTCGTTAGGCGTGATGGACTCGTCCGCATAGCCCCTCATGCCGACAATCTCGCGTCCGTCCTGGATAAAGGAGGAGGAAAGACCGGCTCCGCCCAAATAAAAACGCTCAAAGGGCGACGAACCGAGGCTGCGGTTGTAAAAGCCCAGGTAACCGTATTTTCCCCTCACCATCACGACCAGATTGTCCACGACATTCATATAGTAGGTCACGTTCATTTTCCACTTGTGGTACTCCAGCCACTTGTATTTCTCCTGATCCGTCATGGTAGCGTAGTCCTTTTGCTTCCCGAACAGGGAATAGGGCGGGGTCAGCTGCGCGGAAAACAGGAATTCGGAGCCTGTGCGCGGGTAAATCAGCGCGTCGGAAGAGTTTCGGTTGAGGGAAAAATAGTAGGCCAGACAGTTTGAATAGCCGTCCGTGAAAATAAAATAGTCGTAATTGGTCAGGTTGTAATGGGTGAAACCGATGGAATTGGACACGGAAAAATAGTCATCCGGCCATTTCAAGCGGCTGGACAAGCCCACCGAAGCCGTGAACATCTTGATACCAAAGTATTTGGAGCTTGACTGGGCATAGCCGTTGTTGTAGTCGGAATAGGACGAGGAAACCGTCAGGGCGTTCGGCTTGCGGCCGCCCAACCACGGTTCGGTAAACGATGCGCCGAACTGCTTGTAATAGGTGTTGGCATAGATTTTAAAGGCCAGACGCTGCCCGTCTCCCGAGGGAATCGGGGTCCAGGCGTTTTTGTCAAACACTTTCCGCGTGGCGAAATTATTGAATGTCACACCCAAACTGGCGATAAACTGGTTACTTCCCCATCCCAAGGAGACTTCCAGCTGGTCCGAAGTGGACTCTTCCAGCACGTATTCCAGATCCACCGTCCCGTCGGCCTCGTTGCTCTTCGGAATGACGTTCATTTTCTCCTGGTTAAAATAGCCCAATTGCAGCAACTGGCGTTGGGAGCGTATCACATCCGAACGACGGAACTTGGAGCCGGGAAGCGTGGAAAGCTCCCGCAGAATCACTTCGTCCCCCGTGCGGGTGTTGCCGGAGACCGTCACCTTGTTGATATAGGCCACGGAATGCTCCATAATGCGGATTTCCACATCAATGGAATCGTCCTCCACCCTCACTTCCACCGGAATGGCGTTGAAAAAGAGGTAGCCTTCGTCCAAATACAGCGAACTGACATCCACACCGTCCGGATTCATGCTCAAATTGGTTTCCAAAAGCGTGGTGTTATACACATCGCCCTTGTTGATGTTCAGCACCCGGCTCAAGACATCGGAGGAGTATTTGGTGTTCCCCACCCACGTAATGTCGCGGAAATAGTAGCGTTTGCCCTCGTGGATATACAAATCTATGTTCAGGTTGCGCTCGTTGTTGTAATAGACGGAATCCCTGACAATGTACGCATCCCGGTAGCCCAGCTCGTTCATTTTCCGGATCAGGGCGTCCTTGTCGCTTTCGTACTTGGCTTCGTTGTATTTGGAGGCTTTCAGGGTCAGGTTGATGCGGTCTTGGGTGTAAAGGGCCAGCAATTCCTTCAAATCCTTGCCCTTGTACTTCTCATGGTTGCGGAAAAAATCCACGATGGCGGTGTCCACACAGTCAAACGGCTTGAAATAGAAACGCTGCTTGGTCTCTTTCATCGCCTTGCGCAAGGTATAGCCCTCCACCTGCTCTATGCCGTGAAAACGCACCTCGTCGATATGCACCTTACGGCCCTTGCGGACCACTATCGCTAAAGAGACCACATTGGGATTCGCGGTGTCCTTTTCCTCGTTCACCTTCACATCCACATGGTTAAAACCCTTGTCCACGTAATAATCGGCGATGATGTTCCTGATGACGTTTTTCAGGTTGTCGTTCACCACCTTCCCTTGGGAAAGCGAAATCTTTTTCTCGAAATCCTCAATGTCCCCGCGTTTCACGCCCTTGTACGAAAAGCCTTTCAAACGGGGCATCTCCTCTAAGTACACATCCAGAAAAATGGTCTTCCCGATGACTTTGGTCGCGGTGATACGGATATTGTCCTTGTAAATGCCTAATTTGGAGATGCGTTGTATGCTTTTGGTGATTTTCTCCCCGGGTATCTTGATCTTGTCGCCTACGGCAAAAAGCAGGTTTCGCTCGTCACAGGCGGCTCCACTGAACGTGATGCCACCCACCTCGTACTCCACGGGATTGAGGTAATTCAAGGAAATGACCTGGCCATCGTCCCCCAGACGCACCTGAGCCCCTAACGGGCCGCAAAGGCACAGCCACAGAAGCAGCAAAACCAATTTTCCATAAAAGCGAATCTTCACAGCCATTCCCTTACAAAAACCATGCTTAAACACGTTTGCCGAAACGGCGCTGACGGTGCTGGTACTCGTCAATCGCCTTGTACAGTTCTTCCGGTGTGAAATCCGGCCAAAGCACTTCGGTGAAATAAAGCTCCGCATAGGCCAGCTGCCAAAGCAGAAAATTACTTATCCTCAATTCATTGCTTGTGCGTATCAACAAGTCTGGATCCGGCATGCCAGCCGTCTGAAGGCAGGAGGAAATGGCGTTTTCGTCTATCTCCTCCGCCCGCATCTCCCCTTTTTCGACCCTTTCCGCCAACAGCCGCGCCGCACGGGCTATCTCCCAGCGGGAACCGTAACTGATGGCGATATTGAAGGTGATGCCGGTATTGTGCTGCGTCACCTCAATCGTCTTGCAGAATTCGTCCCGGCAAGTTGCGCTCAAAGCGTCAAAATCGCCCAGAAAATTCACTTTCACGTTCTTGGCGTGCAATTCCTCAATCTCCCATTTGCAGGCGTCTATAAACAGCTGCATCAAAGCGTCCACCTCGTCTTTGGAGCGGGACCAGTTTTCCGTGGAGAAAGCATAAATGCTCAAATATTTCACCCCAAGGGCGTCACAGGCATCCACAATGTCGTGAATGGCCTTGTAGCCCTGCTCGTGGCCTTCCACCCGTGCGACCCCATGCCGCTCCGCCCAACGGCGGTTGCCATCCATAATGATGGCGATATGCTGCGGCATCGGTTTCTGCAAAATGGCATCCCGCAAAGACATACGCCTTAGTGTTTTCTCGCGGACTTATGGGAAGAGGCCTTGGACATGTAGCCACATCCCTGGTTGTAATTGAACTTGAAGGAGAAGGTCAGGTTCGCGAAGGAATACCAGTCCGTTGTCTGCGCATTGCCACGGGCCGTGCCTTCCTCATGGTATTCCCGGCCGGCATCCTGGTGCGCGGGATCCGAGAAATACTCCACGATGGGGGAACGCTCCGTGTTCAGCTTGATATGATCGACGTAAGTCGTGCTGACATCGTCCAAATAATCCGTAAAGGTCTTGCGCATGCCCCATTCGAAACCGATGGAATAATAATACAGGAAATTGAAGCGGAAACCCATACCGAAAGGCAGGGCGATGCCCGTCAGGCTGTACCTGTCCTTGTCGTAGCCTTCCAGACCCTGTCCTTCCGTCCCCAAGGGTTGCAAATCATACCATTTGTCCTTGTATTTCGCCTGCGGGTTGAAAGAGAACACGGAAACACCGCCGAACAGATAGGGCGTGAAGAAATTCTTGCCCGGCTCGTTGTAGAGTTTCAGGAAATTCAGCTCCACCATGGCCGCCAACTCGGAAATGGGAGAACGGAAGCTCAATCCGCGCGGATCGTTTCCGTTGGTCTCCGCGTCACTGGCTTCCAAGCTGCCGAACAACACGGTGGATTTGAACGCCCAGCGGGGATTGAAATTATAACGGTACATGGCTCCTGCGGCAGGCTGCAATTTGGCAAACATTCCTGAAGGATTCAGTTCCCCCAGATAGAAGGATCCGCCCACACACAGGCCTATCTCCGACACTTGCGCAAACCCTAACTGCAACGAGCAGAAACAGATGCACAGAAAAAAAGCAATTCGTCTCATAACCTTTCTTTTTAGTTCTCTTTCCCGAGTATACACTGGCTCGAATTTGCAAAGGTACAAAATATTTGCGCACCAACTTCCGGCAAAGACATTTTTTCAAAAAAAAGAGGGTGCGTCTCCGCACCCTCTTGCATTCTATCGTTTAGTGACTACTGAACAGACAGTTTCTTCATCACTTTCTTGTCACCCTGCTGGACAGTGATCATGTACACGCCCTTAGGATAATTTTCAGCGTTGTAGCGGAAGGTGTTGTCCATGGAGGAGACTTCCGCCTCTTCACGGGCGACAATCCGTCCGGTCATGTCCACAATGCTGATCTGGACGCGGCCTTCCATTCCGTTGATGCGGAGGCTGTATTCCGCATTGGTTGGGTTCGGGAAGATGGTCAGTTCGGCATTGTCGGCACCGGCATCGGCCACGCTCACTTTCGCGAAGACCTTCAATGGAGTGCGCGAGGAATAACCGCATTCGTTATGCGAGGAGACGAAGATGTATCCGGATCCCGGCTTCGGAATGTTGATATTCGCCGTGTTCATGTAAGCGCTCACAATCGTCCAAGTGGTGTCGGTGGTCTCCCAACGATAGGAATCCACCGCAGGAATACCGGCATTGACGTTGTAAGGCACCGTATCGCAAGTGTAGTTGTACACGCCGGCTGTGTAAATGTTGATCGGACCGCTGATGGAAGTCGGGCGGGTAGCCGTATCCAGGAAGGTCAGGTTCAAAGTGACAATCTTGTAGCAGCCGTTGAACGGAATCGTGTCGTAATACGTGCCGGTCGCAGTCAGAAGCTTGTCGTTGAAGAGATAGTTGGGCTGCGTGTTGCGGCACAAGCGGACATCAACGGTTTCGCGGACAATCGGGTTGGCGTTCACCGTCAGCCACAGTATGCTGTCGCAGCAGGCGGCGGAGTGCGGATACAAAATCTTATGCGTGCCCACGCCGTATTTCACACCGTTGTACATCACCGAATCTTCTTGGCAAATCGTCACGGTCTCGTAAGAGGTATAGGTCGGTTTCACCACCAACGTCAGCGTCACATTGCTGTCGCAGCTGTTGGAAGCCGTCAGCACATGTTTGAAATGATAGGTGCCCGGCACATAGATAGTGGTGTCGAATCCATAGGAGTGGTAACGTTCCCCTTCGCAGACACTGGCGGTAATAGAGGTGTCTTTCGCGTCGTAGATGGTCAGGTACAGCGTGACAATGCTGTCGCAACCGTACTTGCCGCGCAAAGTGTCTCTGTACACCGCATTGTTGATGGCGGAAGGAATCACGATATGGAAGCCGTACTTGTTGTAGAAGCCTTCGTTCCTGCACACATAATCCGTATAGGAAGTGGAGGCTTTCGGATGCACGGTCACCACCACCGTCACAATGCTGTCGCAACCGCTCGGGCGCTGGGCGTTGTAATTGTGGGTCAGCCGTGTTCCGCTCACCGTGACAATGTCATTGAAGCCGTACTTGGTGTAGCGTTCGCCTTCGCAAATCTCATCGTAGTAGGTGACGTTGTACACCAGGTTGACCGTCAGGGTCAGAATGGCCGTGCTGTCGCAACCGTGCGCCGTTCTGCGGCTGTTCCTGAATTCGTACACACCAGCCGCGGAAGGCTGCACATTGAAGCCGTTCAAGGAATAGCGGCTGCCTAAGCAGATAGAGGCCGCGAAGCGGGTGACCACCGTGTCATGGATGGTCAGCTGCAAATGGACCACACTGTCGCAACCGTTCACCGTCCGGTACATGTTGGTGTCGTTATGGACGTTCTTGTTGGTCGGGAGTTTGTAAGTCTCCACGTAGAATCCGTTCTGCGAATAGGTCTCGCCTCTGCACACAGAAGCTTTCAGGCGGGTCCAGGAAGCAGGATTGCTGTAGGAAGGATACACCGTCAGCATCACATCGATGATACTGTCGCAGCCGCAAGAAGTCTTGCCGTTGAAACGGATGGCATAGGTTCCCGGAACATCTTTCACAAAGCTGAATCCATGGCTCATGTAGGGTTCACCGGCGCAAATGGCCTCCTCTACCTTGGTATAGTAGTTCGGAGCCACGTAGACAGACAGGTTGATCACACTGTCGCAACCGTATACGCTGGTTTCCGTACGAGTCAAACGGTAGATGCCCGGAGCGCGGAAATAGTTGGAGAATCCGGCATGGCTGTACACGCCGACACAAGCCGTATCCATAAGATCTGTCACAAAGGCAGGATGTATCAGCGCGCTCACATACACTATGCTGTCGCAGCCGTTCACCGTGCGGTAACGGATCTTGAAGGTGTCTCTGCCGTCCGTGCCAGACATGGTGGCCAGGCGGATAGCAGGCGTTTCCGTAATGAATTGGCCTGTGCCTTTGTAATTGTAAGGCAGCTGGGACACACACAGGATGACGGAATCCACCTGATGCAGGTACGCAGGATTCACGTTGATGGTCATCTTATACACGCTGTCAGCCTTATAGATGGCCGTCTTCAGGGAGTCATAGCAGACACCGGCGGAAGGCCACAGGCGGCCGCGCCACATGTACGGGAGTTCATCCGAGCAGATGGTCACGCTGTCCTCCAACAGGTAAGCGGGAGCAACGATGATGGTGTCAATCACCACGCTGTCGCAGCCGGCCACACTCGCAAAGGTCTGGCTTAACACGTAGCGGCCCGGCATGTCGAACACTTTGTAGAAG
>JAGAEQ010000003.1 GCA_017613015.1 Bacteroidales bacterium
CCGGAACTATGCCAAGGACAGCTGCAAGGACCTATACATGAACCTTATCGTTTCCAGACCGTACACCTTTGACCTGTTCGATGAATCTCCTGAAGCGGGCGTGAAGGAGGCCCTGGACATAGTCCGGATTGAGGAACAGTATTTCCCCTCATACAAAACCACGATATGCCACTACCGGACATTAGCGGCCATCGTTCTGCTTGGAAGCGGCGACACCCTGCAGGCAAACCGGCAGTTGGACACCGCACTGGAAACACTTCTCCAGACAGACATGAACAGATTTGTGTCGGAAACCGAGTACTTCTTCACGATTACTGATGAACTCAACAGGCTGGTGGACTTTCCGGAGGGCATCGATTCCGCACTTGCCGAAAAAATCATGGAAAAGCATCTTTGGGCAACTTCCGAAATTTACAGGCTGCATCCCTCGCTGTTCAGCCGCCTGCTTTATTTCTATGCATTAAAAAACAGCCTGAAACAATACGACAGTGCCACCATGGCCCGCATCCGCACCATGGAGGGGCTGCTGCCCGAGCTGCAGAAGGCGATGCCGGAAATCATGTATCCGGAACAGTTGCGCATCAAGGAGCTGCTGCTGCATGGGAACCTGTACCTGCGTGCGCCCAAGGACAGCATCACCCGCTGCTTCAACGCCTATAAGGAGGCCCTTGCCCGGTGCGAGGACTTGATTCCCTTTATGTTCTGCTATGGTTTGTACGCCAATTACAATTTCAAGGAACGCTGCCACTATACCGAAAACACCTTCCTGTTCCCGCCCTTGGAGGCCCACACCCATTTGCTCTTGGAAAAGTTGGCCCGCTTCCGTCATGAGGACAGTCTTGTCACCAAGGGATTGTATTTCAACAAGGAAGCCGAGCAAATGTACGCAAACGAGCTGTATGCATTGTCTCTGTCCTCCTACGACAAGGCCATGGACTACTACTATCGGCTCCTCGTCACGAACGATTCAAGCTGTCTGGACATTCTGTACACCCTGTTGCAGAAAGGGGATGCCTATATGCAGCTGGAGCAATGGTCGGAATCCTTCGCCTGCTACCAGCAGGTGCTGGGTTACGAAAAGCAGGTGCCTGCCCATCTGAAGGCACAGTATGTCATTTTCAAGGGCAGGGCCTATCACTTCCAAGGCGATTTGTATGCTTTGCAGGAGGATTACAAAAAGGCGATGAAGTGTTACGGTCTGTCTGAAAAGGTCTTCAAGCAGGCCGAAAAGGCGGGCGACACTACCTTTTACGCTCATTGGGGTGAAATGCACTACACCAAGGCATTTGTCCATTACAATGCCGGGCAATACAAGCAATGCATGGAGGAACTGCAAAGGGCCGAGCAACTGTATGACGCCTATCCGCTGACTAAAGTGAGCCGGAAATATGAGCAATTGAAAGAAATTCTGAGTGACTATTACAAGGAAAACAACAATGGGATAAAATACCTGGCTTGCCTGTACAAATACCTTGTCTATTGTGACACGGTGAAAGACAATAACTATGCCTACTATGAGGAGGAGTGTGTCAAAACCGCCATTCTGATTGGTGATCTGTTCAATAATGCGGGATACCCGAACCTGGCGGTGCAACATTACAAAATAGCCAAGGAAGGCAAAGACTCCCTGATCCAGTATGGCGGCGAAAAGGACCTGCAATACCTGCTTTTGCTTGCCGCCCTCGGAAAACAATACTGGCTGATGGATTCCTTAGAGATTGCCATGGACTACCTGCGTCAGGGGCTTGCACTGAACCAGCGGCTGCTTGCAGAAAACGATCCCGAACGATGCACCTTCAATGATTTGAATCTCAAGAATCAGATAGTCAAATGCTTCAATGACATTCCGGATTCTATTAAAAGCAGTCGGCAGCAGGATGAGGCCCTCGCGCTGCAAAAGGAGATTGTCGCCAAGCTGAGCACCATGGACACCACGCCCGCGCTGCGGCGCAACCTCGCCTACCATCACCGGCAACTGGGTGTAATCTATGTGAATATGGAGTGGTATCAGATGGCCCTCAGCCAGTTGGACAGCAGCATAGCCATTACGCTGCCCATGTGGCAGGGCGGCGACCGTGCGGAAACGGAGGAAGAACTCATTCGCTGCCACTATATTGCGGCAGTCGTCAATTATCACATGTTGGATGAGCGTGATGAAAAGGCGGCCAAGGAACACATAGACCAATGCATAGCTTTCTGTGAAAAGGCGGTTTCCCGTGAGGATATCACAGATGTCTATTACCGGGCCGTATGCATGAAACTGGAACTGCTTGCGGATCCCTTTGCACCTAAAGATGAGGCGGCCATGAAGAAATACCGCAAACTGAAAGCCTCATTGGAAAAGGAACTGGGCCAATCATTGTAGTGTGTCGCAATGCGGAATGGCAGTAGCGCTGTCATGATGCGGCAGCGCTACTGTTTTTTTTCTGTTCCTGCCTGTTTTTTCCGGAACAATTCCTTCAAGGTGTTGAAATCCTTGGTATAGGCGATACCGATGCCTTGGTAATAAGGCACGTCGGAGTAGGCGGAGGACAGCACGTCGTAGTAGTTTGCCATGTTGAACACCTTGACTTTCAGGGAACCGTCTTGGGTGATTTTGTATTCGATGATGATGTCACCCACCACATTGCCCGCGACCGCCTGTTTTTCCCGGGCGGTGCTGTTGTCCCCGTAAATGTCCAAGTTTCCCCGTATGCTCAGGCGGTTTTCCATCAGATTGGTGGAAAGCTGCACGTTGTATTCGTCCCCGTTGCTCACGCCGTCGCCCGGCCGGTAGAGGAAGCCCAGATTGACGTTTTCGGTCAGGGTGGACATCATTTTTTGCAGGTAGTGGGAGAGCAGTTCGCTCAACGAATAGCCCAGGTAATTGACATTGTTGTTTTCGGCGGTGGACTGGGTCTCGAAGCGCCCCAGCATCATCAGGGAGAACGCCTGCCGGAACATGGCTTCCTTGTCGGTGGTGTCAAGGGCGTTGTAGACAAGCGAGCGCAGGGATTCGTCCACTTCGTCCAGGCTGATGCGGAAGGAGAATTCCGGATTGAGCAGTTCGCCGTTCAGACGCAGCCCCGTGGTGACAGGCACGGAGCGGTAGGAGGCGGCCGATTCTCCCGATTCGCTCAACAGCTGGGAGACCGATGTCTTGGTGGTGTAGGTGGCGTACACGTTCATCTGCCCCTTGTCCGGTATGCCGTTCCAGGAGAGCGAGCTGCCGTTCTCCAGTTTCAGGGTGCGGGTGAAAATATTGCCCAAGGCCATGTCCACATTGCCTTCCGAAAGGGTGTAGTTGCCGTAGATTTCAAAGGGATGGTTGTCCATGAGCTCCAGGCGGAGGTTGCCGCTGCCATTGCCCAGGATGCTGCATCCGATGGTGGGCGGCAGCACCACTTTGACCGTGGCTTCCGGGGTGATGCTCAAGTTAATTTGCAGGTTGGTGTTGGCGGAAGCCGTGGTGGCGCGGGCGGCGCCGCTTTCCGTGTCCCCGTCTTCACCGCTCTGGGAGTAAGGCTTCTCAAACACAATGTATTCCTGCTGTCTCTGCACACTGGCGTTTTGTCCGGGGAGTATGGTGACCACGGTCTGCTTGTCCGTGCGCAGGTCCCCGATGAGGTGGAAGGCGTGCTGCGGGCGTTGCCGCAAATGGATTTGGCCGCTGCCGTAGGCTTTTCCGTAAAACAAATCGTTGTCTTTGTAGGTGGTGTTCAGCACCATGACGTTTTGCGCGTCAATGTCGAGGCGCACCCCGTAGTTTTGCAGCTGCTGGTGGGACACATGGCCCGAAAGCCTTCCCTCGTGCCCGTCTTCGTCCGTAAACAGCAGATGGTCAAATACAAAGGAAGAATCCGTCAAAAGAATGTCCTGATCGCGCATGCGGTAGACGGTGTTGATGTAGCCTATGCCGAGTTTGGCGTCGTCCGAGTGCAGGTTTCCGGAAATCCGCAGTTGCGGCAAGGGGCCGTTCAGTTGCAGTTTGCCGGAAGCGGTTCCGCTCACCGTGTGGGCGAAGGAGGAAAGGTAGGGCGCGATGGAGGTCAGCCCGAAGGTGCGGATGTCACCTGAAAGGTTCAGGCTGTTGCTGTCCGGATGGTATAAACCGGTCAGCTGAATGGCGGGCAGACCGGCCTGTTCGGGATGCAGCGTGGCCTGGATGCCAATCCGCCTTTTGGTCTCCTCCCATTGCGCTTTCCCCTCTAACATCCCGTACTGCACGCCGTTAAAGGCGAAAGAGTCCACTTGGAGGTCGGAGGTGAGCCGCAGCTGTTCCGCCTGCTGTTGCACTTGCAGTCCGCCGGAGGCTATGCCGTTGAGGGAAATGTGGTAAGGCTTGAGCAGTGTCTCGAAATTCGAGATGTCTAACTGTTTTGCTTGCAGTGTGATATGATTTTCTTTTCGTTTTCCCTGCCAGCCTTCCACGGCGAAAGCCTGTCGGCCCGAGACAAAACGCAGGTCGCGCAGCAGCATGCCGTTTCCGTTCCAGAGGATTTGGTTGTGGGTGTCTAACACAAAGCGCGAATCCTGCAAACGTATCCTGCCTTCCTGAAAATGCAGCTGCCGCTGTTCCGGGGAGAGCAGGCGCAAAAGGCCTTGAAAGGCGAATCCCAAGGCGTTTTCCGGCTGTTCCGTCGTATGGGCGGCAAACGATAAGGTGTCACGGAAGCAGGCAATGTCCGCTTCCACCCGCTGCAAATGGGAAAGGCTGTCCTTGTTGTTCCAGATGAATTTCCGGCAGCTCACGGCGGCGTGCAGGGTGTCTGCGGCGGCGTGGCTGCGGATGCGGCAGTTTTCGGTCTCCATGTTCTTGTAGGCCAGGCGGGGAGCCTGTAGGTCGGTTTCCCAGCCGCCCTCTGCGCGCCGGTAATGCACTTGGGCACTAAGCCCTTCGCCTATGCGCACTTGAGGGAGCAGCAGCTCCAGCGCTTCCACGCGGCTTTTCAGGTGGAGGCTCGCGTCAAAGGCCGCCGAGTCGGGAAGGGGGCTGTTGGTGGCCGCAAAGCTGTGGGGGAGGTGGGTGCGCAGCATCTCTTGCAGGCAGGGCAGCAGCTCCCGGTAGGCGAGGTTGCCTTCCAAGGAGGCTTGCAGGGGACGGGAATTCAGCCGCAGAAGGTTCCCCTTTCCGGCTTCGCTTTCCATGGCGATTTGGAAGGGCGGAACCGCTACGGAGCGGCCGTTTTGCGTGTAGGTGACGCCGTACAGGCTGATGTCGGTGCCGCTTTCTTCCTTGCCGCCGCGCCAATGCACTTTCGATTGCAGGGCGACCACCGCCGCCGAATCTTCGCGGAACAAGTGGAACGCGCTGAGGTTAAAACGTTTGATGTCCACCATGCCGTAGCCTATGCGTTCTTCCTGCAAATCCAGAAAACCTTTGACACTGCCTTGGAGTTCCGGATCCCGGAAGTCTCCTTGGATGCCTAAGCGTTTGTCTTCCATGTCGCCGCTGATTTTCACGTGGCGCACTTCCCTGCCGTTCACGAGCAGCGACGCGACGTTTACGCGGTAGTCCTCAATGTTCCCGCCTTTTCCGCTGATTTCGCCTTGGGCGGTCAGCTTGTCCAGTAGCGGGCTGTGCAGCAGCTCCTGCAATTGGAGGTCGCGGGTCAGAAGGTGGGCGTTGTAATGGCGGATTCCCTTTTTGCTGTCGCAGGTGCCGTAGGCATGCAGGCCGCCCAGATTGCCAGACAGTTCCACATCCGTGGAAAAATCGTCAAAGGTGCCGTGGAAGTCCGCTACGGCTTGGTGGACAACGAGTTTCTTCAAGGGTTCGGGCAGCTGGATGGGCTTGCCGCCGGGCAGGCTCCAGCCGTCCACTTGCCGCATGACAATGGCAAGTTCGTCAATTTCAGCGTCCCAGCGGGCGGTGCGGCCATGTTGTATCCCTTCGGTGAAGAGGTTGCCGCGCAGGTGGGTGCTGTCGTTCAAATAGCAGGAAAACTGCTTGATTTCCAAATGGGAAAGACTATTCTCCACCTTTCCCTGCAAACGCATGGCAATTGGTTCTATCCCATGCAGGGCCGGGCTGAAATAGGTGAGGTCGGTGGCGTGGAGCAGCGAGGGGCGCAGCTGGCAGCGGAAAATTACACTGTCTTGAAAATCAGCATACTGTTGCCAACTGTCAAAGTCGAAGCGGAAATCCATGTCGATGTGGCTGCCGCTGATGGCGTCGAAAATGGTGTTCTCCAAATAGAGTTTTTGGCTTGAAACGGTCAGCAGGGTCTGCATGTTGCGGATGGTGAAGCCGGAATGCTCCTTGCAGTCCAAGTGGCGGATGTCCAGTTGGCATTCCCCGTCGGCCACGGTGATGCGCCTGATGTCCGCGTCAATCTGCTGCAAACGGATGTGGTCGTAATTCCAGACCCCGGTCACATCCTCCTTGCACCGCTGTTCATGGTACCAGATGTAGGTCCCGTTTTTCATCCGCAGGTCTTCAAACAGCAGCTTGACAGGTTTTTTTTCCTTGTCGGAGGCGAAGAGCGCAAAAAGCATCTTCATGTTGTTGGTGGTGTCGCCCTTGTATTTGGCGGTGTAAACCAGCACGTCCTCCAAATCTATGCCGCGGAAGCGCCAGATACCTTGGTTGCGGTTGTAGGAGGGGAGGCGGCTTTTCAAACTGCCGACGGCAAACATCGGCTGGTGGCGCCGGTCTTCGATGCGCAGCCCTTCCGCCTGAAAGTCCAGGTTCCAGTAAAGCCGGAGCTTTTCAATGGAGATTTCCGTCTGTAGCTTTTCGGAAAGGAGGGCGGCGGTTTTTTTGGCCGCCTTGGTCTGCACGGAGGGAATCATAAACACCAGCGCGGTCACGAACAGCAGTATGGCGGCGAACAGCGTCACCCCGATCACAGCCCGTAGCAGCCGTCTGGTATGTTTGCCTCCCTTTCCCATCCGACTTTTTAAATGATTTTGACTGTCAGGCCTCTGCGGCTCATGATTCCGGCGACTCCCGACACTTTTTCCCGGCTGCCGTGCAGCACGTCGCATTTGCCGTAGCAATGGGTGATCCAGGCGCATTGCAGGGCCTGCTCGTAGGTGTGGCGGCAGAGTTCCATCAGGTTGTCAATGACGAAATCAAACGTGTGTATGTTGTCGTTGAAGAGCATAAGGGTGCAGCCGTCGTCCAGCGTGTCCAGCAGCTCCTCCGACACTTTGTCTTCGGTCTCGGGTGTGTGCAGGCTACCAGTCGTCATGGAGCGCTTTTTTTGCCTGCATGCCTTTTTCCAGACTTTGGACCAAAGCCCGGCAATGGTCGTCGATTTCCTTCAAATGCCCGTTGCGCACGGGGGTCCATTCGGGTTTCCCCTTGTCTAACCACTGTTCGCAGTCCTGGGTGACCGCCCCGTTTTTGCAGGCGAATTCGGTCAGCGTGTAGCGGTAGCGTCCGCTCTTGGCTTCGATGCGCAGGGTGTAGTGGACGACCCCGGCCATCATTTCCGTTTTGCCGTCCTTGGTCGGCGTATGGATTTTCAGGCTGCTGCGGCAGATGAGCACGCCGTTCCCCTTGTCGGCGGTCTGTATGACTTTGGTAGGGTTCTGGAAATAGCTGTTCGCCCAGACTACGGCCCGGTCAAACAGGCTGTCCGCCGGGGTTTCCGGCATGGGAACCACCTGTTGGTAGGTGATTTTTCCGCTGTTTTCGTCCACCGGCATGGGGTAGACTTCCACGTTTTTGCCGTGTTTCTGGGAAAAGGCGGGGCTTGCCATCAGTAGCAGTCCGCATAGGCTGAAAAGCAAACGACAGGCTTGTGATTTTTTCATCGGTCCGATTTTTTGGTGTATACTTGAAAAACATAGGCGCAGCAATGCCGCTCGTCGGCGGGGTGCGGTTCTTCGGAAACAAGCTCCCATTCCGGCCCTATGGGCGGGAAAAACACGTCCGCATCGGGAAATTCCGCCAACATGCGGGTGATGTAGAGGCGGTCGCACAGCGGAAGGAGCTGGCGGTAAACGGAAGCGCCGCCCATGACGAAGGTCTCTTCCTCCGGCGGGCAAAGCCTTAAGGCCTCTTCGATGGAGTAGGCCATTTCGCAGCCCTCGTAGGTCTTTCCCTTGTCCAAGGTCAGCACAATGTTGCGCCTTCCGGGCAGCGGGCGTTTGGGCAGGGAAAGGTAGGTGTTCTCGCCCATCAGCACAGGGTGGCTGAGCGTGAGCTGCTTGAAATGCTTCAGGTCTTCCGGCAGGTGGCATAGCAGCTGGTTCTTCCTGCCGATCTCATGGTTTTTTCCTATGGCTACAATCAGGGATAACATGGCTTACAAAGTGCATTTTAACAATTGGTTCAAACGGCTTTCGATTTCCGGCACGGCGATGCGCTCCTGCTCCATGCTGTCGCGGTCGCGCAGGGTGACGGTGTTGTCCTCGAGCGTCTGGTTGTCCACGGTGATGCAGAAGGGCGTGCCGATGGCGTCCTGGCGGCGGTAGCGGCGTCCGATGGCGTCTTTCTCGTCGTACTGGCAGTTGAACTGGTATTGCAGCGGCTTCAGGATTTCGCGTGCTTTTTCGGGCAGGCCGTCCTTCTTGACCAAAGGCAGCACCGCCACTTTCACCGGCGCGAGAATGGCCGGGATGCGCAGCACCGTGCGGACGCTGTTGTCCGCCAAGGTCTCCTCCCGGAAGGCGTGGCTCAGCACCGCGAGGAACATGCGGTCCACTCCGATGGAGGTCTCAATCACGTAAGGCACATAGCTTTCGTTGGTTTCCGGGTCGAAATATTGCAGCTTTTTGCCGGAATACTGCTGGTGCGCCTTCAAGTCGAAGTCGGTGCGGGAGTGGATGCCCTCCAGCTCCTTGAATCCGAACGGGAAGTCAAATTCGATGTCGGTGGCGGCGTTGGCGTAGTGGGCCAGCTTC
>JAGAEQ010000013.1 GCA_017613015.1 Bacteroidales bacterium
GTGTTTCGCATCATAACTGTTTTTATGGGTTATGGACCATCCGGATTCTTTGCCGGTCCGGAACTCCGTAAGGGTGGAACTGTGAGTGGGATGTGATGCGGAAACGATGACAGTGGAAGCGGTCGCGCACCAACGTTAGAAGAACACTGCAAATGTATTCAAAATAATGACAGTATTCTGAAATGTTGAAAAAAATAATGGAAAAAATCGCGTTGTTCTGTCCATTCCGAATTTTTGCCCCGCTGTGGCGGAAACGAATGCGCTTTTATGTTATTTTTGCAAATGTTTTCAGCGTCCGGGGCGGAAAAACCGGATTCCGGACGATGTTTGTCATAAAGTCAGTGCGATGCGGAAAAGCGTGGACACAAAGTGCGGAATGATGAAGCGGCGCATGCCTAAGTGGTTGATGCTCTTGTTGCTGTGTATGCTTCCCCCTTTCCTTGTCCGGGCGCAGGCACTATATGTGGACACGGAAACCTTTGACAAGCATGTCGCTTTTTCTCCGATGCCGGGTTCCGAGTGGGATACTTGCAGCATGCTGTCCCTCAGCGCACCATACGCTTTTCGGGGGCAGGTCCCGCTGAAGGCGGGGGACTCCTCCCTGCTGCTTTCGCCCGTATACGATGTTTCTTCCTACGGGAAAGTGTATTTGGTTTTTGACCATATCTGCAAGATTTCTAATGCGGACGTTGCTTCCGTCGAGTGGAGGGAGGATTTGGTGGGCGGACGTTGGCAGGCTTTGCCCTCCTCCTGTTACCGGGGAAACGCTTCCGCCTACCGTCAGCAGCGTTTCAGCGACGCGAGCTATACGGACTGGGAGCGAAGCGACGAATTGGCTGAGCCGGACGAACGCTGGTGGCGGACCGAATGCTTTGACCTGTCGGCCTTGGTTTCCTATTCCCGGGTGCAAATCCGTTTCAAAATCAAGAAAGTGCATGCGGAAACCGGACGTTTCGCCTATGGTTGGCTGTTGGACAATGTGCGCTTGTACGCGGGAAATGCCCTGGCGCAGCCGCCCTGCGTGCGTCTGACGGACCGCCAGTTTGCAGGCAAGGAATACCGGACGGGCCCGTTTGACGTGCGTTTTACGGTGGATGCCTGCTGCCCGGTGTCGGTTTCGGCGCAATGCACCTTGAACGGCAAGGCGCAGGCGGTCACGTTCAGTCGCAAGGATTTCGCCTTTTGCCTGCAACTGCCTCCCGTTGTGTACGGAAGCACCTACACTTATGCCATACAGGCGACGGACAGCGTGGGAAACACTTTTTCTTTGGCGCGTCGTTTTGTCACTGTCATGCCCTCTGTCGGAAGGGATTCCAATGCCGCCGTCATCGCTGCGCTGGTTTCGCCTGCCGCGCATGTGGTGCGTATCGGCAGCTCCCTGCCGCTGCGGGTTTGTGTCCGGAACGCCGGTATCAAGGATTTGGTCGCTATGCGCGTGGGCTGGGCCTATCAGGGAAAACAGGGCTTTTTCGACTGGAAGGGAAGGGTGGCTTCCGATTTTTATACCGACACCTTTACCGTGGCTTCGGTGACGGTGGGCGGCGCGGACGACAGCTTGCGCCTGTGGGTGGAGGATCCCAACGACTGCGTTTCGGCGCGGACACCTGACACTTTGTTGTATGCGCTGACAGCTTGTGCGGATTTTCTGCACGGCACTTACCGGATTGGAGGGAGCGGTGCGGATTTCCCCGATGTGCAGGCTGTGCTTCCGCTCATACAGCGTTGCGGCCTTTCCGGAACCACGGTGCTGCTGCTGGACAGCGGTGTCCATGCCCTTGGGACGCTGATGCGGCGTATCAACACGGGGGATGCGGACGACAGCCTCTGGTTTGTCTCGCTTGGCGGAAAAGTCGGGAATGTGGTGCTGAAACCGGATTCCGCACAAGATTACGTGCTGTGGCTGAACAATGTGCGGAACGTGGGTTTCCGTAACCTGACCTTCCGTTTGGACAGTTCGGATCATTACGTTTCCGATGTCCTCCGCTTGGGGGACAGCTGTCGCCATATCTGGGTGGAGCATTGCCGTTTCGAATTGGGTGTGCCTTCCAACCCTACAGGCATCAGTGCCTACGGGCGAAAGGCCTGTCGTGACATTCATATCCGGGACAATGTGTTTTCCGGAGGCGGGGTCGGACTGTTTGTGGCGGGAAGGAATCCCCACGATTATAAGGGTTTATGCGTGGAAAACAATGTGTTCGAGGCGCAGACGGATTTCAGTTTGTATACGGTGTATGCCGATTTCTCCCGTATTTGCGGCAATGCGTTCGTCTCGGCGCGTTCGCTACAGGCGATGAACCGCAACTACACGGCGGCCTATCTGTATTCATGTTTTGGGAACAGTATCAGTTCCAATGCGTTCCGATTGTACGGAGGCAAAGCCGCCATGCAGTTGGGAGACCTTGCGCCGGACAGCGGAGCTTTTCTCCAAGTATATGACAACGAGGTGTTTTTCCACTGCGCCTATCCGCAATCCGCCGGATGGATAATGGGCTACAATCGCCGGGTGCGTTTCGTCTACAATTCCTTGCTGCTTTGCGGAAAAACCTCCGGAAACACCTGCGTGCAGACGGACGGCCTTTCCGATACCGTTGAATGGAGGCACAACCTTTTTGTGTTGCAGGGGAGCGGCACGGGTAACACCGTTTGGGCTTTCGCTTCGCCCTTGCACACGCATTTGGCCTCCCAATTTTTTGAACACAACCATTATGCGGTTTCCGCCGGGGGCTACGTGCAGACGGACCGTATGCTTGCCAGTCTGGAGGATTGGCAGTCGTTCAGCGGACAGGACGCGCAGGCTTCCGAAGGCAGGGTGCGTTTTAAGGACACTTCTGAAAACCTGCTGCTTGCGCATGCATATCCCTCGGATTTCACCGATACCGTGTGCAAGGAGGATATGCGGGGAAAAGCCCGGGACGCGCTGTTGAGCACGAAAGGGGCTTATCATGCCATAGAAACAGACCTTTACGATGCGCAGCCGCTTTCCTTGTCCCCGCAAGGCGTCCGCCTTTCCGCCTCGGATTCCGTGGCGGTGGAGTGCGTGATTGCCAATGTGGGCCGGGAACCCTTGAGCCGTGTCCGCGTGGCTTACCGCTGGCGCGGTCGCGAATACTGTCGGGAGCTCTCTTTTGCGCCGCTCGCGCCGGGTGACACCCTTCACAGCGGACGCTTGGATTGGCTGCCCATGCAGCAAGACGAGGACACCTTGGTTTTGTGGACCTTGCTCCCTAACGGGCAGCCCGATGCCTATCCGGAGCACGACACCTTGCGCCTGTGCTGCTGCCGTTGCACGGAGGCTTTGCAGGGCGCGTACACGGTGGGCGGCCCTGCTGCGGATTTCCCCACTTTGGAGACGGCGGTGCGCCGTTTGTACCGTTGCGGGGTGCAGGGGCCGGTGCGTTTCCTTTTGCAAAGCGGCACCTATGCCTTTCCTTTGCGTTTGCAGGGCGGCATCCCGGGCAGCAGTCCGGAGCGTGTCGTCACCTTCACTTCGCAGGCCCGGAGCGCGGACAGTGTGCTTCTGCTGACAGACAGTACGGAAGGCTCTTTGGCGGCGGTGCGTCTTTCCCGTATCTCCCATCTGGTTTTCGAGCGCTTGTGCGTGGAAAGCCATGCGGTGGCGGTGGCCTTGGAAGACGGGTGTTCGGACATTGTCATCCGGCAGTGCCATTTGAAAGTGGCGGAGGCCTCCCCCTATGCGGCGGTGTACGCAGCGGAGGTGAAGGCGGATTCTATTGTTTTGTCAGACAATTTGATAGAAGGCGGAAAATACGGACTTCGGATGTACGGGCAGAGCCTTACGGATCCGGTGCGCCGATTTTCCGTTACGGGCAACGAATTCCGGAAGCATGCGGAGCAAAGCGTGGAGCTACGGGCGGTGCAGTTTACGGATATTTCATATAACAAATTAGAAAACATGCGTTTGCAGTCCGTAGAGGGGGACCGCATTTGCGCCAACCGCTTCCGTGCGCAGGAGAAAACCCATTGCCTGTATTTGCAGGAGGCCTCCCCCTTGAACGGCAGTCTGCTGATTGCCAACAACGAATGCGTCAACCGGACTTCTTTTCCGCATTGCACTTGGGAAATCGGCCCCTATTGCCGGGATTTGCAATGTGCGCACAACAGCTTTTCCCTGACCGGCGGCGGCGCGGGGAAATGCCTCGTCCTTTCGTGTGAGGCCTCGCTCAGCCGTATCCGTTTCATTCACAATTTGTTCTCCAACCACTCCCATTATGCCAACAGTGAAAATTCCGTTGTCGTGTCGGCGGACGGCAGCCGCTTGACCTCCATTTACACTTTCGAACAGAACCATTACGACGCTATAGGGCGTTACCTTGTCGCCGGGGACGTGTTTGTCCCGGATCTGAAGACCTGGCAGCTGCTCAGCGGTCAGGACAGCTTGTCCGTTTCCGGTCCGCTGCCGTTTGTGTCTGGCGACAGCTGCCTGCAATTGCAGCGTGCCGGGGAGGCCTTGTGCCTGCGCATGGGGGAGGTGACGGAAGACATTTTCGGCCAATCCCGTTCCGTGGTGACGGTCAAGGGGGCGTACCCGCCAGTTTCTTCTGTTACAGATGCCTGCCTGCTTCAAATGGACTTGCCGTCCGTCCGGCCGGGAGAGCTTTCCGCGCTTCCGCTGCGGGTGCTAGTGGGCAATGCGGGCGATTCCCTTATCCGTCAGCTGCTGCTGTACTGGAGCGTCAATGGGGTGCGGCAGCCCGATGTGCGCTGGCAGGGCAGCTTGCCTCCCGGCGACACCCTTTCCGTTTTCATGGGTGCCTTGCAAGCCGACACCGCCCTTTCCCTTTGTGTGTGGATACAGGAGGCGGACAGTGCGCCGGATGCGGACGCCTCCGATGACACCTTGCGCAAAACCTTTTTCTTTTGCGATTCCGCCTTTTCCGGCACTTACGTGATAGGCAGGGATTTCGCCACCTTGGATGCCGCTTGGGGCCAACTTTCCGCCTGCGGTGTGCGCGGCGACGTGAAGCTGCTGCTGCCGCCCGGCACCTATGAGGGGCCTTTTGTCTTTGACCGTTTTCTTTCCGGCAGCGGGCCCGCCGCCAAAGTGACCATCGCTTCCGCGAACGACAGCGCCGCTTTGGTTGTCCTGAGCCTGAAAAACAAGCTCCAGAGCGGGCAGTCGGTGCTGCATTGCCTGCATACCGGGCATTTGGTTTTCGAAAAACTGACGGTTTCCGTTCCGGAAATGCAGACGGATGCCTGCGGCTTGTCCCTGCGTTTCGATTGTGAGGACGTGGAGGTCAGGCAATGCGTCTTCCTTATGCAGGAACACAGTTTGGCGGCCATTGGACAGGCCGGGGAGGGGAGCGTGTGCTCGCTGCGGGTCGTGGGCAATACTGTTCAATACGGAAAATACGGTTTGCGTTTCTCCGGTACCTCTTCCAATCCGGACAGGGCGTTCACCATCAACGACAATGTGTTCACCCAGCTCAAGGCCTACGGCATGTTGCTGACCCAAGTCCACGGGGCGGATATTTGCAGAAACAGCATACAGCAGCAGCCCCGCTGCGCCACCGGTTTTTACGGCATTTATGCGGACAGGGTGCAGGACGGGCGATGGGAGTCCAACCGCATTACCGCCTCCCGGGGCTTTTACGGCATGTACCTTTCCCGCACTTCCGGCGGCGCGGCCCCCTTGCTGATTGCCAACAACGAAGTGCATTTGCAGGTGCCTTCTTCCAACTGCGGCATTTACCTCTACAGCGGCTGCGACTATATCTCCTTGTTGCACAATTCCATTCTTTTGGAAGGAAGCGGCATGGGGAAGGGGGTGTATACGGCGTATTCTTTGCAGGACATCAAGTTCCGCAACAACCATGTGGTCAATTTGTGCGGCACGGCCTCCAGTGACCAGAACCATGCGATGTACGTGTACCCTTCCTCCGGCCTCGACGGATGGGATGCCGACGGCAATGTGTATTATTCCTCCGGAAAAACGCTGTCCTATCTCGGCGGCGCTGTCCGGGATTTGGCGGAATGGCAGGCCCGCTGCGGAAAAGACGCGAACAGCCGTGTGGCGCCTCCGGCATACGCGGACCGCAGCCTTTCCCTGAAACCGCTGCATTTTGATTCCCTGCAATGCCTTTCCCTTGCGGAGGTTCCGTTCGACAAGGAAGGGAAAGAGCGGGGAAACCCCACTTGCGCCGGGGCTTACCAGTCGCCGCCCGCCTTGGCTGTGGACTGGCAGCTGCTTAGCTTTGTGTCTCCGGACACCGCCCTTTCCTGCCCGGCTTTGGCGCCGGCGGTGCGCGTGTGCCTGCGGAACGGCGGCGGGGACACCCTCTGTCTGTCGGAGCATCCCGTGGAGGTGTGCCTGAAAGTGGAGGGGCCGTTGGCTTTTATGAGGAAAATCCGGCTTTCCGGAGCCTGTATGCCGCCTTTGCACTCGGAGGTGTTCACGCTGACGGATGCGCTGCCGATGCAGCTTTCGGGCCGCTACCGGCTTGCCGTCTGGGTGGCGGACAGCATGGATGCCAACCCGCTCAACGACACTGCCGTGTTGGAATGGGCCGTTTCCCGTACCGGCTTGCCCTACGCCTCCAACATGGAAACGGCGGGGCAGGAACTTTCGTTTGTTTCGGTGCAGGGCCGAATGGTTTGTTTTGTAGACTCTTCCGCCATGGAAATCCAGCCCCTTTGCGGAAAGGCGGCTTTGTGCGTCCCTTCGGGAAACGCCCGGGGCGGCATTACGCGCATGCTCCTTCCGCTCATGGATTTGCAGCAGTTGCAGCAGCCGACGCTCTCTTTGTGGTACGCCCGCTGCGGCGAACAGCGGACTTCCGCCGACCGAATCCGCGTGCTCGTCTCCACGGACGGTGGGGAAAGCTATACGGAGGCGGCGGTGCTGTTCCGCTACAAGGCCCAGGCCTCCGGATGGGAGTGGGAGCGGGCGGATGTCGCCTTGTCGGCTTTTGCCGCTTCTTGCGTGCGCATCGTTTTGGAAGCCATAAGCTACGGCGGCGGCAACCAGTACGTGGACAGTTTGTGCGTGCGGGGCTTGCCTTGCGTGACAGCGCGTATGCACCCCCGGCCGGAAAGCGTTTCCGATTGCCGCCTGACGGAAAAAGGCTTGTTTGTGGTGCTGGAAAACCATACGGCTCAGACCGTTCCGCAACAGCTTTACACCTTGTCCGTTTTCCGGAACGGGCTGGAGGACAGTGTGTATTGTAAAATGCTGCCTGCGCCGATCCCTCCCTACAGCTGCGACACCGTCGCTGTGGACTCCGCGTTTGCGTGGGCGCTTCAGGGGCATTACCGTTTCCGTTTTCAGTGGGCGGATTCCGCGACAGCGCTTTTCGACACTTTGAGTGCCGCTTTCTCCACCCAAGTGGATGTGCGTTTGCAGGCATTGGAGCGTCCGCCTTGTGTGTCCCCCGGCATGCGCATTTATCCTTCGGTAGTTCTCCGAAACACGGGCACTTTGGCGGTTTGCCGCTTCCCCTTGGAAATCGGCATCAATGACAGTTTGGCTGACTTTGTGCAGATTCCTTTCCTTGCCGCAGGGGACAGTATGCGGTATGTGTTTTCAGAGGGTATTGTGATTCCAGAACTTACGGATAGCGAATATGTGTTGGATGCGCGAATCCCCTTGGACTGCGATGCCAACTTGGGCGACAACCGCCGCTTTGTGAACGCCTGCCTGCGTCAGGAGGAGGATTCCACTTCCGTGTCTTCTTTTGGGGCGGAAACGATGGAAGTCCGGCTGTGTCCCAATCCGAATGCCGGGGAGGCCGTGCTGTATGTGCGTCTGCCGCAAGCGGTCCGGCTGCGTTGGGAAATCGTGTCTTTGCAGGGGCAGCTTCTGCTTCGCGGGTCGCAGCAGGGGCAGGCCGGTGAAAACCGCATCCCCCTCCGTCTGCCGTCCTGTCCGGCGGGCGCGTACCTTTTCCGTCTTTCCGACGGGACCCGATTTTTTGTCGGGAAGTGGGTGGTTTGGTGAGCCCTTGCGGGGCGTGCGAGGGTTTTGTCTTTGCCTTCGCCGTCAAGGCGTTTTGCCCGGCGTCAGCCGGGTGTTTCATTTTTTCTTGAAGGCTTGCCGCAGTTTCCGCCGTATTTTTTGGAAAAAAGCCGAGACAACACCATAGAATTGCACTATGCGTTTGCTTTTCCGCAGGAAGGGGAGGAACAGGAAAATGTCAATGCCAAGGAAGGCTAACACAATCAGTAGGATAAGTAGGATTGTCAGCAGCATGGTCTCAGTTTTTATCGATAAGCGCTTGCAGTTCTTGTTCGAAAATGCGGCGTTTCACAATGCGGTAATGCGGGTGGTAGGCTTGGCGGTAGGCGTCGCTGTGGCGGACGGCGGCTTGCTGGCGGCTGGCTTCCTCAAGGAGGCTCTTGTCCGCTTCAAACCCTTCAACGGGACGACGGCTTTCGGCAACGGCCCGGACAACGGAGGCCCATTTCCGCTCCCAGTCTCCGGCTTTCCGTTGCTCCCCCGCGTTGGCGCTACGGATAAAGGCGTCCAACAGTTGGTTCGCGCTGATCAGGCTGTCGGCGACGGCTGACAGAAACACCCGGACATAGCTTTCCCCGCAGCCAATCGGTTCATAGTACAGCGTGGAGGGACCGGTGTACGCTTCAAGCTCCTGCATCAGGTAGGCGCGTGCGGCGGCGGTGTCCGCAATCAGGTGCTCGGAGCCGAAATGCTCCTGGTAGAAACTTTTGTAGAAATCCTGCAAACGGGATGCCGGATAGGTGTCTAACTGCCGTTCCACGGCCCGGCGTATGCACAACGTGTCCGTTTCCTGTCCCCGGACGGACAAAAACGCAGGAAGCAGAAGCAGAAGACACATCACCTGGCTTGTTCTCATGGACGGTTTTTTCGCTTAAAAATTTCTTTTTGTGTTATTTTGGCCGTTTTTTCCACTTGTGGCGGACAACGGCAAAAAGTATGCAAAGGTAGCAATCTTTTAGCCATCATTTAAAAAGAAATCCGAGTTTGCCAAATTTTGACTACTTTTGCCGCCGAAAACAAAACCGCATGAAAAGAGAAAAGGAAATCTACAAAGTGACCCTTTGGGGAAGCACTGTCAATGCTGTGCTGGTGGTGATGAAGCTCTTGGCGGGCCTTTTGGGCAACAGTGCCGCCATGCTGGCCGACGCCGTCCATTCCGTTTCCGATTTCGCCACGGACATGGTGGTGCTGGCGTTTGTTCGCATCAGCCACAAGCCCAAGGACAAAACCCACGACTACGGTCACGGGAAGTACGAAACCCTGGCCACTGCCCTCATCGGTTTGGCGCTTTTCGCCGTGGCGGTGGGCGTTCTTGTCGGCGGGGCGAAGAAAATCGCTTTCTGGGCTTCCGGCGGGGTGCTGGTGCAGCCCGGAAAACTGGCGCTTTGGGCGGCTTTAATCTCTATTGCACTAAAAGAGTGGATTTTCCAATACACCAAGCGGAAAGCGGAGCAGTTGGATTCCCAAGCCATGAAGGCCAATGCGTGGCATCATCGCAGCGATGCCTTGTCGTCTGTGGGGGCGGCTGTCGGCATAGGCGGCGCCATTTTTTGCGGGGAGCGTTGGGCGGTGCTTGACCCCATTGCCTCCGTGGTAGTGGGGGCCATTATCATCAAAGTGGCCGTTGATTTGCTCAAAAACGGCGTGGGCGAGCTGATGGAGCAGTCGCTGCCTGAGGAGGTGGAGAATGAAATTTTAGACATTGTGGCCTCCATTCCGGATGTGGTGGAGCCGCACGACCTTTGCACCCGCCGTATCGGCAAGCGTTTCGCCATTGAAATGCACATTCTCATGGATGGTGACCGTCCTTTGCGGGAGGTGCATGCCACGGCCTCTGAAATAGAGCGTCTGCTCAAAGCACGCTACGGCGCGGACACCCATGTCGCTGTCCACGTGGAACCCATAGGGGAGGAATAGCCGCGGAACACTCCTGTTTTCCGGAAAAGGAAGTCTTAGTTTTTGATGCCTAATTTCCAAGTCAGGCCGAGGTTGGTCTGGAAGGAGAGCTGTTCGTTGTACATTTTCATCAGCGCAAAGGCATGTAGCCGGATGGTGTTTTTTCCAATGAGCGGATAGTATTCCCCGCCCAAACCGGCATACCGATAGTCAGTGCCGGCCGGCACGTAAAGGTCCCAGTCATAGGGGTCTGGAGGTGTGACACCAATAACATAACCCTCTGCCTTGTATTCATTGCGCTCATGCCAGTCCCAGCCCCCTTTGGCAAAAAAGTTCAGTCGCTCCGTCACTTCGCGTTTTGCCTCCACAATGACCGTATAGTCCTGGAAGAAAAAATGATCCTGCCGGTCATTGGCACGGTTCATGAAGTCGATGTACAGATAGCTCTTCCCGAAATCGAACTTGTTGCCCAAGGCGAGGTAATGGATGAACTTGCCCTTTTCGCATTCAATCAGGTTGGTGGACCAGATTGGTTTGAACCATCCGAAATCGCCGTACCAAATCAGGTTATAGGCGTAGAGGTTCGCCATGTTTTTCGTGATGTAGGGCGAATTGGTGACCTGCAGCTGCAGGTGCGACCGTTCCGTCCGGTAGTGGAGCGAGGCGCCCATCTCGTAGCAGTTCACGTTGTTCCAGAATTCGGACCAGTAGTACATGTTGATGGGGGCGAGGTCGTATTCCCAACCGCCTATGGCTACCACCTCCTTTCCGGCGGAAACCGAAAGGCGTTTGGTAAAGTTCCATTCCAGGAACATCCAGTCGGTGCCTTCGAAAAAAGTGGTGGAAAAGCCCATGTTGCCCGCGTTGATGCGCTGGCGGTAGTGGTAGGAGACGCTCGGCACAAGGTAGCCGTCCATTTGAAAATTCAGGAACTTTCCCTGAAAAGCGCTGCTGAAACGGTCTTTGGAACGGTCTGTCAGCTGCATGTTGAAATCCATTCTGGTCTCCAAGGCGGCGTAGCTGCACCAGGGCGCCTGCCGTTCCGTCTGCTGCTGCGCCTGCCCCGAGCCTGCCCACAGGCTGAAGCAAAACAGCAAGGCCAATGTTTTCTGTCGGTTTCTGTTGTTCCGGTTTATGCTTGCATGCATGGTAGTTTGTTTTTCCATCAAAAATCATAAACGTAGAGGCAGGTGGTTTTCGTATAGGCAGATTGGCATGAAATTCACGGAAACTTCTGCAATAAACACACAATAAGAACGTTAAAATGAAACAACTGTATCGGGCAACGGCTCACACAGCCATTTTATATGCTGTTCCTCTTGACGGAGGTATAACAACGGGTATCAAAACCCAAGGTAAGGGATAAATAATAGATAATGCCTCCTTAACCCCATTTTTTTGGATGTTACGGAGGAAATATACGCGATAATGCCTCCGTAAGTCAAAAAAAAACATAGTTACGGAGGAACTATAACAAATGTTTCGACTTTTTTTTGTATCTTTGCAGCGTCAAACAAAGATAGTAATATGGAAGCGAACACCATTATAGGCCGTGAGTATGAGCAACATATCATTAACGGTTATCTTGAGAGCGGAAAAGCGGAACTGATAGCGGTATATGGCCGTAGGCGTGTTGGAAAGACTTTTCTGGTGAAAAGCCTCTTTAACAACCACTTTGATTTCTCCTTTACGGGATTGTATGACGTGACTCGTGCCGTACAACTATCCCAGTTCCAGAAGTATCTCGAACGCTATTCCGGTCAAAAGGTGAAACGCCCCAAGGATTGGTTCGAGGCGTTCGATGCCTTGAAGACCTATTTGGATACCATCCGGAAGGAACGGATTGTGGTGTTTTTGGACGAGATTCCTTGGATGGACACGCCCAGGAGCGACTTCCTCGCCGCTTTCGGGCAGTTCTGGAACGACTGGGCTTCGCTGAAGAGCAACTTAAAGCTATTTGTCTGCGGTTCCGCCACCACCTGGATGCTCTCCAAGTTCATCGGCAACAAAGGGGGCATCTATGGTCGTGTGTGCCGCCCGATTTGGCTGGCACCCTTCACTTTGGGCGAAACGGAAATGTTCCTGCGGAATGTGAAAGGAATCGAGATGAGCCGGCATCAGCTGGTGAAGACTTATATGATTTTCGGAGGAATACCCTACTATCTTGACATGCTGGTTCGTGACACCCCGCTCGATGTTTGTATTGATGACCTCTTCTTCCGTCAGGGGGCACCGCTACGGGGTGAATTCGATTTCCTGTTCAGGTCTCTCTTCAATGAATCAAAGATGTATAGGAACACTGTGAGACTGTTGGCGACAAAACTGAAGGGATTGACACGACAAGAGCTGATGGAAGGACTAAGGTTGAACGAAGGTGGAACATTGACAGAAGTGCTCAACAACCTGATCAAAAGTGATTTCATTCGCAAATACACCGCCCTTGGGAAAACCGAGCGCGATGCATTGTATCAGCTGACAGACCTGTTCTCACTATTCCATATCAAGTATGTTGAAGACCACAACGGGCAGGATGAGCATCTCTGGAGCAAATTGGCAGGCAAAGGGCTAACGGATTCGTGGAGCGGATATGCCTTTGAGCAAGTCTGCCTCCACCACATTCCACAAATCAAGAAAAAGCTTGGAATCAACGGTATCATCTGCAATGTGCATTCCTGGTCGTGCCGGCCATTCATTGACGAAAACGGCACTACATGGAAAGGCACTCAAATAGACCTGCTCATCGACCGTGCTGATGAGGCCATCAACCTCTGCGAAATCAAGTATTGCGCCGACAAATATGTAATTACGGCAGACTATGAGGAACGACTGCGGAACCGCCAGTCGCTACTTCGCAAAGTTATCAAGACAAACAAGGCCTTGTATCATACATTCATCACCACCTACGGAGTTGCACACAACCTCCATAGCGGCATCGTACAATCGGAGGTGACGATGGATGACTTGTTTGAATGATTCTCACGAAAGGTCGTTAATATCCTCATCATTTCAGCGAGACAAGTATCAGGTCCCATGTCATCGTCGGCCACAATTACCATGCGGACGGAAAGTCCTTCAAATCATTGAACTTAAACAGGGAGTTCTGAATTGTCGGTTGTGTGTTCAATTTCGTAAAAAGAGAGGGGGGCATTCGATGGTCATTAAACCAAAAAAATTTCACCAGTGGTACCATCAAAGCACTACGAAAAATCCATCCACGCACAACCATGGAGCCCTGAAGGTGCTACAGACGGTGCCCCGTGAGCAATATTATCAACCACGAGAGCGAAGGAATTGATATGAACGGCTACTATACCAAGGTGCAGCCGGTTTACGAGTGGAACCCCGAGCCGGGCGTGTGATTCATTTTTGCGTTTTTTTGGTTCAATAGTTTTTCCATTAGAATAACTATCATTTTCGCGGCAAGTCGATCAGATTCATCTCTTGCAGTGTTGATGTCTAATGGATTTGGGAATCTGAAAGATTCTTGCATTACTATCTTGCCAGTGTCTGGTGTAGGGTTCAGACGATGAATCGTAACACCACCTCCTGTCTCCCCTGCCTCAAACATTGCCTCCCAAGGGTTGAGGCCTGCATACATAGGAAGAAGCGATGGATGAATGTTGAATGCGCCAATGGTGACTCGCGAATAGATGGATTGGGGAATTATTAATGGACAACGATAGGTGATTATCAGATCAATTGGAGTAGAAGTTATGAATTTAGCAAGTTTTCTTTTTGTTATTTCAAGCGGAGGTGTGCATTCTATGGTCAATAACTCTACTCCTGTCATATTAGACAAAACATTCCTAACGGAGTTGGGAGAGGTAGTCACAAGTAGAACAATCATGGTTCAATCTAATCCGGGAATGAAACAATATGTCTTCCTTTTCGCAAGTTCTACAATAACAGCAATTAACAATTGAACAGCGTTTTCCACATCCTTTATACTACACATCTCCACTGGTGAATGCATATATCTACATGGTATGTTAATATTCACCACAGATATGCCCTTTTGTTGTATTTGGAGGGATGTTCCGTCAGTTCCGCCATAAATGAAGCGACCCAATGAAAGTTGATATGGGATTCCTTCTCGGTCGGCTACTTCTTTGCATATCCTTCGCAATACAGGATTATTATCCGACTTCACATGCATGCCTGGCCCCCGCCCCAAACGGAGAGGTCCCATCTGATTCTCATGAGGTGTAGGAGTGTCAGTCGCATAATCAACATCCAACACCACGCAAGCATCTAAGTGTGTATTCGCGGCGAGAATGGCAGCACCACGCAAGCCCACCTCTTCTTGAACACTTCCAATAAAGTGGAGATTTACTTTTATTCCATGTGTCGCGAACCAGTTCAGACATTCATTCATGATAAAAAGACCTATCCGGTCGTCAATGGCAGTCCCGCAAATATTATCCTCCCCCATCTTCACTACACGTGGGGCAAACACAGACAGGTCGCCGATTTCAACCGTCTTGCAAGCTTGCTCATACGAGGAGGCTCCGATGTCCATCCACAAATCTTCATCAACAAGACCTTTGGGTTGTCCATACTGGGACGTGGGATCAAATCCTATTACCCCATCGATGATGCCATTTCGCGTCTTAACTTTCATCGATTGTCCCAGTAAGGTATGTGGCCGTAATCCAATAGATCTCATCTGCAACAATCCACTGGGTAGAATATTCGTCACCTGCACGGCAACAGTATCCATATGTGCTATAATTCCAAGATTCAACTCATTTCCTTTTCCAAGCGTGGCATACACATTCCCCATTACATCTGTTCTGACGATAGCACCTGCTACTTCCCAGTTTTTTCGCAAAAAAGTAGCCATTGCTACTTCATCCATCGATGGGGAGATTATTCCCATGAGTTCAGATAATCGAGAGGAAGCCTGTCCGTCATATCTCCATTGGTCTTTCATATGTTTTCTCTGTAATATTTAACGTTATACTTTCTGTAATTGATTCTTTCTATCTGTTCCACCAACAACTTGAATTTTTCGTCGCTCATGGACGATACATTCACGATGGGACAACCGTCTTTGAGGAATTGAACAGGATCTGGAATCACGCCTTTTTGGCAAGCATGGTGGTAAAGTGTAGATCCGGGGAAAGAAATTATCATGTCAACAAACAAACGATAGCGGTTGTTGTTGTCTCGGAACCAATGGAGAGTATTCTGGGCCGTTTCAAACGTTTCAGCCTCATCACCGAAGATTACCCCTGAACGAGAGTTCAGTCCAGCTTGATGCAGCATTTCAAGAGCCTTCTCTATCTGTTCTCGCGTAATCCCTTTTCGCATACTGCGAAGAATCTTGTCGTCAGCACTCTCCACACCCACAAAAACATACCTGCATCGTGTATTTCTCAAAATATCTACAAGCTCTTGATTGATACTGTCAATGCGTAATTGAATAGACCAATCAACATCATATTGTTCAATGCGCCGACAAAAGTCTCTGACACGATTGTTGTCTGTCGCGAACAATTCTTCGCGTAAGGCAATATAGGATATGGGAAAGTGGTTTACAAGGTGGTTAATCTCTGCAAAAATGGAATCAAGTGAACGCTGACGATATTTTGTTCCAGACGGATGGAAACAAAATGTACAGTTGTATTTACATGAGCGGCCGCCAATCACAGAGACTTGTGAGTATTTCTTCCCTTCATCACTCAAATCGGGATTCTGTTCAAGATATGAAGCATAGTCAAATCCTTCATAGTCTGGGAAAGGAAGTATGTCGAGATCCATTATCTCTTTTCGTGGCCGGGTGATGTGCAATCCGTCGCTTTCCCGATAAATCAATCCGTTGACTCCATCCAACGATTGACGCTCAGATAAAGCTGAAATAAGCTCAACAACAGTTTCTTCCCCTTCGCCAATAATGCCACAATCCGCTTCTTCAAACGCTGTCAGGGTCGATGTGGGATCAGCCGTTACAATGCCTCCTCCAACAACGATAAACATATCTGGTTTTATCCGCCTTCCGTAACCAACCATACGCGCCAGATCCTCATATTCCCCCGACAAACCGCCCACACCTAAAACATCAATATTATTTTGGATACAATAGTCTTGAAGTATCTCATATTCGTCACCTTCCACATGATTCAAGTTCATCGTAAAAACTCGGCACACCCCGCTTTGTTTTACATAAGCCGATACATATAAAATGCCCATGGGCATTACATAATGCCCGGTCATTCCATAAGTTTTATAGCGTGGAATCAGAAAGAGAACATTCAGTTGACTCATGGGTTACAGCTCTTGATTCTTAAGTTTCTTTGAAATAAAAGAAAATAGATCTTCCCCTGTCGTCTGTTCGAAAGAAGAGCCTAGTGTTTCTATCAATTGACGTTTCAGCGACTTACGCATGAAATCACACCGCACTTGCTCATATCGTTCATCAAATGAATGATGGAACAGACGGCAACCGCCCCCACAGTTCCATTTTGCAAAACAGTCTGCGCATATCGGTTCTGAATAAATATTACTCTGTGAAATGATGTTTTCAAACCGTTTTTGATCAAATTGCAATTTGGATTCGGAGACTTCGCCATAGGTGTATTCGTTATAGAGTGGTTCCTGAGGAGAAGATACTCTCGCACACGAGGAGATGGTCCCCATCGGAGTCAACACAATTTTTCCCTCGCAAGTGCGATCACGAATCATTGACAATGTCTCTACAGCCACACTCTCCAGTGTGATTCTGTTCTTCTTTGCCAAGACTTTAGCTTTGTAATAGTTCTCCAAAAACGCATCATAATAGTTTGCTAAATCCTGTGGAGTCGGAAACAACGAAGATGCCAGGACAACATCGAAAACGACCTTTTTCAATTTAGGGAAACGAGTGGCGACCTCATCTATCATCTCGCACATATAGGAAACGCTCTCGGGAGTGAATGTGGTCCGTATCCCGAAGGAATAACCACGAGCCAACATCATGTCCAGATTGGATGCCACTTTCTCATAACTGCCTCTCTCTTTGTCTTGCAGACGCTGCAAAATTTCGAAAGAAACGGCCATGTTGACTCCTTTGGACTGCAGGTAGTCGACAATTTCCGGGGTAATAAGGCTACCATTAGTGACAAGCCCGATATCATAACGATAATGCTTATCGCTATTTACCTCTTTGATATAGTCTACTGTTTGGCGTATGAGATTGAAACTCAAAAGCGGTTCTCCTCCTCCACTAAAATTGATGATATAGGGATTCTCTTGCTTTTTGCCAGAGCAAAACAGATAGTCTATAACTGCTTTAATGTGGCTGAAGTCGATTTGACGTGAAGATCGACCTGCTGCAGAATAGCAATAGATACACTTAAAGTTGCATGTATAGTTTGTCAGGATATCTATTTGATAGAGGTCGTGTGGTGTCTTTGGCAGCAAATGCACAGGCACATTTCCCTTTGCCTTAAACACACTTAGCAGTTTTGCTTGCTTTTCCCCTTCAGACAATCCTGCAGCGCACGCTTCCAATTCGTTAATATTCGATTTCGAAGCGAGTGAGATGTGCCCATTCAACGGTGCGTATAGCAGATAGACGCGGTCTTCCTCCACATCCCATAAATCGCCTACGGGAATCGCAAAAATATTCTCCTTATTCAGGTTGGTTTGATTCATACATTTTCGGCATTTAGTTTCTTGGAAATATCCTCGTAAAAGTCGTTGCCTGTCGCAGACTTATGCTTGCGTGCAAGTTCATCAATAAGACTTTGGCACAACATTTTACGATAATAATTGCAGATGGCGTCAAATATCTCTGTTGTATAAACTCTCCGGCTACTGGGACAACCACTGCCACAATTCCAACGGGCATAACAACAGCGGCACTTTTCAATCGTGTGGATTGTGTCTTGTGTCAAATGGCAAAAAGTCTCTTGGTCGAAAGAGATGCTACTTGTCTTTATTTCTCCAATAACAGATGCACGATAGTCAGCTTCATTAGGGGATGACACATCTGGGCATAGAGTCAAAGTTCCATAAGGGGTAAGACACAAAAGATTAAAACAGAAACGTTCACGTTTCGAGTAGTTTAACAAATGCGAGGAGGATGAACGCAATGCAATTCCATATTGTTCTGCTCGTTTTGTCCCTTCCCGATAGGATTCGAAATAACGCAGGAAGAAATCATCTACAATCTCTGTTGTTTTAAAATAATTAGGGTCTACGACCTGTTGACAACTCATCTTTTTTACTAACGGGAAATGCTCATGACAATAATCCACCATTTCGGGGATACGATCCACATTTTCTTCCGTGATGGTGGATCGTACATAATTGTTGATGCCCATTGCCGTTAACTTTTCTATGTTTTCTGCAACACTTTCATAGTTGCCTCGTTGTTTCCGTTGCACATCAGGCAACATCTCGAACGATATTTGCAACGTAAACTTATGTTCTTTCATAAATGCCCGCATCTGATCATTCATAATAGAACCATTAGTTGTCAGCGACAGATGGAGATTGATTCCCTGTTCTTTGGCTACCTGTTCTGCATAGAGAGTAGCAGACTGAACCAATGGCCATGAAAGCATAGGTTCTCCGCCTCCCATAAACATCACTGTGCGATTTTTGACAGCCTTGCGGTTTGCAGACAGGAAATAATCCAGCATTGGACGTATTTGATTCATCGTTAACTCGGCCGACGAACGGCCCTCTGCCGAATAGCAATACTTACAGTGGAAATTACACTTCTCGTTCAACAACAAATGCAATGTGCAAAAGGAATCGACAGACACTTCCGGAGACTCCCAGGGATCCACCTCCACCAGCCCTTGTAACAAACCACTTGGCTTTCCCTCACACAATTGCGTTTCCAATGATTCCACCTGTGTAGGAGTCGCCAAAAAGAATTGATTCTTTAGTGGAGCATACACCATATAGCAAGCTTCGGGTTCCTTACCAAAGTATTCACCTACAGGAATCGAGTATATGTCGTACTTATTCAAATTAACTTGTACCATCTTTTCTTTCTTTTTTTTCAGAAACCTCACGTATTAGCTCAATCGTAAATAAATATCCGAAGTAAACGGCCTCGGTATATTGCCGAGGCCGCAACCAAAGGTTCCTTAGCTGTTATTGCAAGCGCAAGAGCAGCCATAGCCGAACACGTCGCAGCAGCCAGCGGTGGCATTGCTGCAAGCATTCTCATTCACAGTAAAAACTTCTGTCAACATAGCTGTAGAAATAATTGGTTTCCCCTACTCTATTTCTGGCTTTTCGGGTTCCGCCTTTAGGTGTTTCATCTTGAAATATATTTATTACTGACATAAGCTATGCCGTCATTCCACTCTATTCGTGCGAAGTCTCCATCAACCCCATAGACATAAATAGTTTCTCCGCGAGACAAAGATCCAACAATCCGTGCATTTACGGATGGGTCAGACCTGACGTTTAGTTTCGTAGCGGCACATCGATATTCAGTATATGCTGGTGCGGTAACAGTAGTATTGTTAGACATGTTTTTATTGCTATTATATGATTGCCCATTCACAAAACTTACCCATGCCCATATTCCTAGCCCTAATATAATAGCGATAATAAGTGTATAGGCATTGTAAAACACATATCCAACCATATAAAGTATTGCGTAGATTATGCCAAAAACAAGCATGAAAGCATAATAACCTATTCCGACAATAAAGAGGTCTGCAAAAAGAGATAGAATGCCCCATCCAAAACCATCACCAAAGGCTTGAATGTTCCATTTGAGCATCATAAAAGCCGCAACGAGTGTAGGTATGGCAGTTATTATTAATGCAATAACAAATGCTCCTATTTCTTGTAGCCAACTACCAATACTTGCTACACCGTCATTAAAACTATCCCACCCCGAGTTGTTGGAACGATAACTTCTTGATGTTGTTTGTATTGGCGTGGGCATATGGGTGCGTACGATAGTATTAACCCTGCCCAATGTGCCATCATCTGGACAAAAACGTTTTGGCAATGATTTATTCGGATTGATATATGACATTTATGATACGTTATTATATGTTTTTAAAAGACACTTCACTGTCAACCATGGAACAAAATATAGGTCTGCTTTTCATTATGTCCCCCAACATTAATGCGTCTGTTACTCCATCTATTATCCAATTACTTACAGCCTTCTTAATAGGTCTGGCTCCATATTCCGGTTGGTAGGCATTACTGGCAATAAACTCCACCACGTCTGGAGAAATTTGCATGTTAATACCCTGAGAATTCATGCGTTCTATTGCTGCCTCCATTTGCATCTTTGTTATTTGCAACACTTCGCTTTGTGTCAGGGGCAAGAACATTACAACATTATCAATGCGTCCCCAAAATTCCGGTGCTGCCCTACGTTTTAGTAATTCAACAACTTCGTGGGTGGTATGTTCTATGGCTTGATCGCTGATGGATGCTCCAATCAAATTACGGGCTATAATATCTTGTCCCATGTTTGATGTCATTACAACTATTGTATTTTTGAAGTCAACAGTACGTCCTTGACCATCTGTCATTCGCCCGTCATCCAACACCTGAAGCAAAGTTTCAAACACTTTCGGATGAGCCTTTTCCATTTCGTCAAACAATACCAAACTATAAGGTTTACGACGGACACCTTCTGTCAGTTGTCCACCCTGCTCATAACCGATGTAACCTGGAGGAGCTCCGAAAAGGCGAGCGACAGAATGCTCTTGCTGGTACTCACTCATGTCAATTCGGACCATGGCATCTCGTGACAAAAACAGCATTTCAGCCAGAGCCTTGCACAATTCTGTCTTTCCCACACCCGATGTGCCGAGAAAGAGGAAAGAGCCTATTGGACGTCCTGCATCGGCAAGTCCCATCCGACTCCGTCTAACGGCATTTGCGACAATGCTGATTGCTTTTGCTTGACCTACGACTGATTTATGCAGATGTTCCTCGATATGACGAAGACGTTCAATATCATTGGGATTCAAATTTTGCATGGGTATGCCCGTACGTCGTGTGACTACCTCCATAATGTCACAATCAGTAACATCACTACGTCTACCTGCCATTCGAATCATTGATGATGCTTCATCCAGCAAATCAATCGCCTTGTCTGGAAGTTTACGGTCAGGGATAAAGCGATGGCTCAATTTCACGGCCGATTCCACAGCCCCTTGAGTGATGGACACATGGTGATGACTTTCGAACCGTTGCTTGATACCGTTAAGGATTGCAATAGAAGCTTCGATAGTGGGTTCTTCAACAATCACCTTTTGGAAACGGCGTTCGAAAGCCTTATCACGTTCAATATGCTGGGTATATTCGTCCAATGTAGTGGCCCCCATTATCTTTATGGTTCCACGTGCCATCTCTGGCTTCAAGAGGTTTGCCAATGTATTATTGGAGCATGAGCAAGTACTTATTAGGGTATGTATCTCGTCGATAAAAAGCACCACTTGGGGATTGTTTTTTGCCTCGTCAATAATCCTTCGCATAGTGTTTTCATCGTTGATTGAGGAAGGGTCGAGTTGAAAGAAATGCAATCCAGACAAATCACTAGGCACATCCCCTTGGTACAACCGGCAAGCCAGACCTTCTACAATTGCGGTTTTGCCTGTGCCTGGTTCTCCAACCAAAACCGGGTTATTTTTTGTATACAGCGAAAGAATCTGCAACACACGTTTCACTTCCTCATCTCTACCGATGGAAGGTTTAATTTCTCCTTTGCGAGCTTTATCGACAAGATCAACGCAATGAGATTTAATTGTAGGGCAATGCAAAATCTCTTGTACAGGGCCGACAAATTGTGGTGGCCTCAAAGGTTCAACAGATACAGGACGTTGTTGAGGTGCAATTACCCCCTGCATCCTTTCTGTGGTAATACCCATTTGCGAGCAAATATCATGCAACGAGCCAGGAACCATTATTAAAGCTGTCATGAGGGCAGCATGGGGAAAACTGGATGTATTGGGCTGTTGCTCAATAATTTCTGATGCTTCAAAAGCTTTCAAAAGGTCAGGAGCAACCTTTAGGCGACTATTGCCTTGCACATCGCGCGTAAGACTGTTGAGAGCAGACGCTATACTCTTATATACATCGACAGGATTGACATGCATGACAGACAGGAAACCATCCATCTCCTGCCTGTTCGTTTGCTGCATTGCCATAAAGAATATTGGTATCTCAATACAGGTGAAATTAAAACGTCTGCATATTTCAGCAGCGGCCTGCATTATTTGTGCAACATCTGGTCGTTGAATAAAATTTGAAGTCGCCATATCTCGTCAATTAGTCCATCAATCGCTCTGCGGTCTCGAGGTCAATATCATTATGTATCTTTACCAATTCTGGATCAATATCTTTCAAGAAACCTTCTCCTGTGTCAAGGATAGGGGCGTCGCCACAGAGCGCACAATGTTCATTACGACTGAGTGCAATGCCATACCAACGCATAATTGTCGGTCTATTGGCACATTTGTTAAATGGAGCGAACTCGCTGTAATGGCGTTCCCGTCGATTGACCCATAGGTAAGCAGGGAATACCAGTTCATCATCGAGAGAAGAAATCCCCGATTCCGACCCACGAGAAAGTTCAATGAGAGATAGTTTCACCATCATGTTGCACATGGGTTCGATGTCGGAACTCAATCCCACCTGAACCATGGCATCAGCTTCCTCAGGCGAAGTATAAGCTGCAATCTGACCATTGGCTCGAGCCGAAACCTCATTGGTGATTTCTTCTGACATTGAGTTATACCACTGACCTCCTATCATACACACATAGCAGGGGCCTCCTGGACGATAACGGAACACATCACCTCCTTCTGCGCGAGTAATGGCTCGGCCGAAAATGCCCACTGTTTGGTTTTTTACCAAAGCTTCGCTGATATTATAACGCGATTGATTGTTGTCTGTAGCGCATATAACAAGGTCGGCCTTCTTTATCTCCGCATCCAAAATATCAAGATGCTCGTTGATATTAATCGGGAAAAGATCAACCTCAGCATAGGGGTTTTTCCCCAAGATACAATCTTTGATAAAATCTGTTTTCAATCGGCCCAAGTCGTTCAGATATGCTGTATGACGAACGAGATTGTGAAGCTCCACACGGTCGAAATCCATCAATGCAAAATGGCCAACACCCGACTTGGCCAATTCAATGGCTATCTGGGATCCAAAGCTACCGAGACCTATGATTAGCACCCGCTTCCCTTCAAGAATGCCCACTTCGATAAGTCCTTTGCTGCGCGAATACAGGTTTTCTCTGGAGGGAATGATTATTGGTTCTATCGGGGAAATATCATCCTTAGAGCATACCAATGCCTTTCCATCTTCATCAACAGAAACAATGATATCTGAGGAGTCACTATCAAACTTTGGCCGCGTTCCATGAATAAACAGCACACTGCGAACAATGCCGAAACTGTGTGCTTGTGGTGCAAGACGCAAGTGGACAACAGATTCTCCTTCCCACTCATAACCCACACCAATACAATTCTCTGAGGAGGAAGCGAACTTCTTCACCTCTTCGCCATAAAGACAATATGTTATCATCGTAATTGTTCTATTTGCGCCTTAATAAGGCATACCCATCTTTTATCATTTTTGTTGTATTAACACCCCCGCTGGGATCTGTTGTGAGATTGCCTCCGTTAGGCCCATCAGGAACATAATAAATATCTGGTGTGTTATATTCACCGGTTTGTGTTTGATTAATAGCCTGTTCGACTGCATTTAGATCAAGGTCTTGAAGTCCCATAATATTTTGTTTTTGATTGTTATGAAAATAATCTTTTGGACATGGTAATAATTTACCATTCTTATCACATGGTTTATACTCACCATTCTCATCCTCTGTAAAATAGCCTGAATGTAGTTTCCCATTTTCCTCCCATACAGCATGATGCAACATTCTCAAAGGCTCGCCTATCGGATCAAGTGTCATTTTGCCAGAGATTGGATTGTAAAACACTTCCTTTCGCCTCATTTGTTCTAATTCTCTTTCAATGGTCTCAAGATTAGTATACTTTCCCATAGTGTTTTTTTTAGACATGTGAGGTTTGATGTTTAAGCAAGCTGCCTAGAGTACGACCTGTACGTAGATGAGTCTGATACATTTCCAGCCATACACGACACTTTAAATACACATGCCACAACGAAACGTCCGTTGTCCACTGGTCATCAGCATAATGGCACAACTGCGTCCAACCATTCCAAGATGAAAGAGTATGGTTCTCACCACTTGGAGAATTCATTGGAGATCCGTTACGTGTATAAAGCATTTTAGTCACAAAAACTTTTGGTTTGGTACTAGGGAATGTTGATAGGTCAAAGTAAAGAATATACACCTTATGGTTGTTTGTTGTTACTAACGCCTTTAAAAATGGGCTATTAGTATTTATATTACCAAAGGAAAAAGCTTTGGTTCCTAAATAATAATCGAGAATTTGGTTCTCTTCATGCAATCTACTTTGTGTCATCATAATATTTTTATTATTGGTTAATCAGTTTTCGACTTTATTTTAAGGGTCCACGATACAAATGCTGATAGTATCTGGCAATTGGGGTCATTCCCTCCCAATGCAGGGTTATATAGCCAGGGGATACCAACCTCTTTGACCACACCGGAAACCAGCATCTGCGGAGTATCTATTGGAAACTCTACCGGCAAACGGATGGCATGTATTCCGTCATCGAATGTCAGTTGGACATTACCAGTCTCGTCCCATTGAGGATTGATGCCGATACCTGGCCATTGCGACTGGACAAAAGCGATCATCTGGCGTAGTTGCTCAACCATCCCGGTTTGTCGCAACCAGTGATTCGACTTTAGTGGACTTCTCTCATTCTGTTTAGAAGGAGTTTTATTACTACATATTCGTGATTCTCCGTGATTCGGACATGGGCTTTCTGGGTGCACCAAAATCCCATCAAAATCTCGGTCAATGATTGGACGGAACGGACTCTCCATTGGAACCACATGCCAACTTGCATCAGTGAAACACGACATATCGTTTTCATGAAAATTATAAGGATTAATGATAGTTTTCCCGTCACGATAATTGGCAATACAAAGAAGCATATGCCTCAATGGGACATTGCGCAATCCTCCAAAAATCGTGTTGGCATCGTGCCCACTCGGACGTGTCAAGCCCAACTGGTGATGCGAATGCCATTCACCCATGTGCGACAATCGGTATCGGCTATTGAGTAGGGATGCTACTTTCTCAAAATACTCAATATCTTGAACAAAGAAAGCATTTTGATGATTGGCATTATCTCCCGGACCAATGGCATACAACACAACAGGAACACCTTCGTTGGTCCAAAAACCAAAAAGGTCGCCTCCTGTTTCAATATTTGGATAATCAAGAACACAGCGTGAAATATAATCTAACTCACTTTGATAGATGATGGCAATCGGAGATGCTTTTTTTTCATCTATGACGGGAATAGATACGGTTTCGTTATTGGATTGCTGCCTTTTTATAGTATTCTTAGGTTGTGTAATCACTCGTCTCAGAACATTTTTCATATTCATTATTTTTGTCCATCTGAGTTCCCGGCGGTTGGCGTTTTGACTACATATTAAAAAAGCATAGAACTCGTGTTGTTAGTTCCACGCTCTTTAGGCATCGCCAAACGCCTTTCCTAAGTAAAACTAATTGAACCTTATCCTATGCTCCAATATGCAGTGGCACTAGACCATTACATAAGCAGAAGCAAAAGGCATCAGTATCATAGTCCTTAGGTTAAAATTTGGCGAACTTTAAAGAGCGGACTCTATACAAATGCTTTCTTTGCATCGCACGACTACTCGTGTCGATTTCGGGTGCAAGTATACGCATTTTTTCAATACCAACGCCCCAAAAAAATAAGGCTCTCCGTGAAATCACGGAAAATCAGTAATATAAAAACGTGTAACACCTGCTTGTCTGGTAGGCATCCGTGCTGAAAATGAGGATTTTTTACAGAAATATTCCTCAAACGATAGGCACTTGTCCCACGACAAAAGTGCCAATAGTATCATATTACCACCATATAATCATGCAAAAGATGAACAAAACGGGAGCGAAACCAACAGACTGCCCTGATGAGAAGAGGAAGCTGAGTGTTTTTAACGCTGAAGAAGAGATAAGAAAAAACAAAACAGAATTAGCTGCAGAACGCATAATGTGTCTGTAAATGAGAACGATAATGAAAATAATAGGCCGTAAAATCAATTTGAGTTTTTCCCAAAATTGAAAAAAACGAAGGTTTTGGAAAAAACTCAGTGTTGTTTTCGGAATGGTTTTGTACCTTTGCAGCATGGTGTTGCACTTCGTGGTTGAATCTACACTGGAACGAAATGTTATAATATATACAATAAGTGGGAATGAAGGAGGGATTTCTTATATTGGCCCATATAAGGATTCTCCAGGAGGGGAGATGAAATGGCGACGCATCAAAGGAAAAAGAGCGGTGCGCTTGTTGCGGAAATATGTGTGGTAGCTATTGGTAAAAAAAACGCCGCTCCTAAGAGCGGCGTTTGCTGTGTGTGGCTTATTTGAAGGCGTTTTCGCTCAGGCCCTTGCCGGAGATTTTCAGGTCCTCCATGTAGGAAGGCACCTTCTTGCCGAGGTACTTGTCCACGTAAATCCTGGCCAAGTACTGCCCGAGCATGAAGCCGTGCCCGCGCAGACCGACCAGCAGTCCGGCCTCCGGATCCACGATGTAGCGGGGTTCCATGTAATAGCCCGCCCATACGGCATGGAAGCCCACATTGGCCAAGTCGGGAATCCAGTCGGCAAAGACCTCTGACACAATCTCCAGGAACTCCTTGCTGTTGTATTTCAGGTTCTGCCGCGCTTCGTAGGCGTCGGTGTCGGGCGAGGCGCAGCCGATGATTTGTCCGGTATGCAGGAACTGCTGCCCGTACACGGCGGTGAAGCCCTTGTAGTGGCGGCGGTCAATCACCATGTCCAAGGAATCCCCCATTTTGCCCATGTTGGGCAGCCTGCGGGTGATAAACGCCTGATGCTTGACCGGATACATGTTGGTTTCCAGTCCGAGCATTTTGGCGAAGCGTTGTGCGTTGGGGCCCATGGCGTTCACAAAATGGTCGCAGCAGTATTCCACCCATTCGTTGGTGTGGGTGCGCACCCGTGCGATGGTTTTGTCGCCTTGCCGCTCCACCTGCTCCAAGAGGCAGTCCTCCATCAGCACGCCGCCCTTGGCGATGGCGATTCCCCGCACGTAGTCGATGGTCAGACCGGGCGTGGCCTGCCAGCAATCGTTGGAAATCAGTGCGTGGCTGTAAACGGAGGAAGCGGTGTTCCACAGGGGCGAAATTTCCTTGGCAAAGTCCTTGCGCTCAATCATGTAGGCATCCGACCAGGCGCGGGAGGCGTCCAGGGCGTCGTAGGTGGCCTGGTCATGCACCAGGTTCACGTAGCGCGTGGGTTTGTAGTTGATGTTGTGGGTTTTCTGTATTTCCTTGAAAATCTCTTGGTTGTGGTTGGCAATATCGGAAATGTCCGGGTTGGAGAAGGCCGGTCGGCCGCCGCCTATGCAGCGCCAGGAGGAGCCTCTTTCGCTGTTCACCAATACCGGCTCTAAACCCGCTTCGGCGAAATAGCGGAACAGGGCGCTTCCCGCCATGCCGCCGCCTGCAATCAGCACACGCGCCTGCTTGCGGGTGACTTTTCCGGAAGGGAAGACAATCACTTCCTTCGCCTTGGCGTTGTAGACATCCCCCAAGGTTACTTGGTTGGAAAGCGGCGCGCGCGGGGTCGCGTCCCCGTACACTTCAATGCCGTGCGCACGCAGAATCTGTTTTGCGCGGGGAATGCAGCGTTTGCCACGGCAGGGGCCCATGCCCATGCGGGTGATGTGTTTCAGCTCGTCCACCGAAATGAACTTGCGGTCGCCGATCACCTCCAGCAGGTGCTCCAAGGTGACATCCTCGCAATGGCAGACGTAGGTTTTCGCCTCAATTTCTTTCACAGGTTTGAAATCCAAGGGTTTCGGGTACCTTTCCTTCAAAATGAAGCCGCGTACCTTCAACAGCGCGTCCCCTTCCAGATCCTTGGCCAGCACGTGGGCCACGTGGGTCTTGTTCTCTTTCCGCAAAATGCGGTCAATCACCCCTTCCCCGACTTTCTGGCCGTTGTTGTCCACCAAGAACACCTCTTTTCCGGCTTCGGTGTCGTATTCTATCGGCAGGAAGATTTTCTTTTTGTTCAGGTCGTAGCCGAAAATGGCCAAGCCCGGGCAATGGTTGACGCACTGCATACAGCCGATGCACTTGCTGTAGTCCACGGTCGGTGTGGACTGGGTGCTGTTTTTGGTGATGGCACCCTGCGGGCAGGAGAAGGAGCAGGGGTTACAGGCGAAACCGTAAAGGCAGTCGGTTATGACAAAGGGTTTCTCCTTGCGGCGGCTTTCGGAAGGCAGGTTGGGATTCTCCAGCAGTCGGATGGGATGCTGTTGCGAATCAATGTACTGGCGGGAAATGTCCAGATAATCGTCTTCCGGGAAGCGGATGCCCATCTGCCGTGCCAGCTCGTAGGCGGCCTGTTTGCCGCGAAGCACCGCGCTCGTCCCTTCGCCTATGCGGATGGCGTCGCCTATGCCGCAGACGTTGGCGCCGAAGACCTGTTTGCCTTTGCTTAACAGCTGATCATCAGGGATAAGACCGGTACAGATGTTAATAATATCGATGTCGTCAATGATTTTTTCCGTGCCGGGAATCGCCTTGAAATTCTTGCATTCGGCGATGACCGCGCCCACAACGCCGGTATGATCGGCGTTCGGAATGGCTTTCAGCAGGATGTGGGAGGTGAGGATGGGGATGCCCAAGCGGCGCACGCGGTTGGCCTGCACCGGGAATCCGCCTTCGTGGTCCATGCCCTCGATGATGGCTTTGATGCTGGCTCCGGCCTGCATGCCTTGATAAGAAGTGAGGTAGCCGATGTTTCCGGCACCCACGGTCAGCACCTTTTTGCCTAAAAGCGTATGCTCTTGGTTCATCATCTTTTGGAAGACCGCCGCGGTGTACACACCGGGAAGGTCATCGTTTTCAAAGGCCGGCATAAAGGGAACGGCACCGGTGGCCACGACCAAGTAGTCCGCGTCGATGTAGGCCATTTCCTGCGTCTCCACGTTCTTGATGGCGAGACGTTTGCCTTCCAGCAAATCCCAGACCGTGTAGTTCAGCAGTATGCCCTCCGGATTCTCTCCGGCCAAGGTTTTGGCGATGTCGAAACCGCGCATGCCGCCAAATTTCTGCTCTTTTTCAAAAAAGAAGAACTGGTGGGTCTGCATGTTGAACTGTCCGCCGATGCGGCTGTTGTTGTCCACCACGAGGTTGGCGATGCCTAATTCGTTCAGTTTTTCCCGGCAGGCCAGACCGGCGGGACCGGCTCCGATGACGGCGACCGTTGTTTTGTATATTTTCACCTCTTTCTGAGGATTTTCCGCATATTTCGGTTGGTAGTCCTTGGGAATTTCCCTCACTTCGTGCACGTCGTCCACTTTAGTGATGCAGATGCGGCGAATCCGGCCGTCCACCAACATTTCGCAGGCTCCGCACTTGCCGATGCCGCACTCCAGACTCCGCTGCCTTCCGTCTATGCTGTGGCTGTGGATGGGATGGCCCGCCTGATGCAGCGCCGCCGCAATGGTGTATCCTTTTTGGGCCTTGATTTTTTCACCCTCATATAAAAATTCGACGGTCTCCCGTTCCGGGATGTCCAAAATGGGATGGGAAGTAATTTTAAACATTTTATAAGAGATTGATTATGAATTAAATTAAATAAAACAAGCTTTTAAATAGCAAGATGCAAAGTAAAACAATTTTTAGGTTGCATTGTTTTTCGAAGCGTAAAAAAAAGAGATTTTTTTTCAATGGCACTTTTTCCGGCCGTCACCAGCGGAGGCGCACTTGCGCAAACGCCTGCTTTTGCGCTCCGAATCCGAGGTAGAACTTGGCCACGGCTTCGTTGTTCGAGCCGTTGAAATCCAAAAGGGCATTCTCTCCCGCATGCGCCTGAATGAACTGGTCCATAAGGAAAAACATGGCGCGGTTGGTGTCGGATTCCGCGTTCCGCCCCGAGAAAAGGAAGGTGTGGCGGTGTCCGTCCGTCGGGAAAAAGGCGGCGGCGCACAACTGACCGTCAGGAGTTTCCACGCTCCAAACCTCCAATGCCTTCCGTTCGCGGAGGCAGCGGATGAGGTTTTCGAGCCGCCGGTAGTCGCCGGCGGCGTAGCCCACGTTCTGTTGTCTCCCCCGGGTGTTCCGGAACAGCCGGATGACACTTTCCGTGTCCGCGTCGCGCAGGATGCGCAGCCCGGCGCTCTCCGCTTTTTTCAGGTTGCGGCAGTGGTTGTGGCTGTATGCCTGCCGCAAATCCGCGTAAGGCCGGTTCAGCGGAAGCAGGCAGGTGTGGTGGGTGATGCGGTGGCGTTCGGGCACAAACGATAGGTCGTTGCAGGCGTTGAAAAGAAGGTCCGCCCGCAGGAAGCGTCCGGGGATGGCGTGCAGCCATTTCTCCATGGGGCGCAGGGGAAGTCCGAGCACCCCCAGTTGCGCCACGAAAAAGGGCGGATAAAGGTAGGGGATGCCGAATTTCTTGCGCCGGAAAAGGGGCATCACGGCGCGGTAGTCGTCCTCGACCAAGGCGTCCCAATGCTCGCAGCAGGCGTCCAAGTACCACAGCTTGGCGCATACGGACGCGGTTTCCGGGCGGGAAGCCACGCAGGCGTTCCACTTCGCTTCGTCAATCTCGTTGCGCTTTACCCATCGGATGGACATAAGGCGGTATGAATATAGTTGATAATCTGTGTATAAACTTCTTTTGCGGGCAGGTCATGACCTGGCAGCTCCCCGAAGGACTGGTTGTGGAAGAGGGTGATTATCTCGCCCCTGAACCGGATGCATTCGTCCAAAAGCGGCCGGATTTCTTCAAAAAGCTGTGCGGCCTTTGGCGGCTGTTGGTCGTAAAGGGGGACATGCCCTTTGAAGGGGGGTCTCGCTGACATCTGAATGTCAGGCGATTCTTTGAAAAAGGCGTTTTCCATGAACAGCAGCGGGTGAATCCGCAAAGGTGTGGTTTCGTTGCGCTCCAGATCAAAGAAATAGAACGGCTTGCAGGTGCCGGCGCGGAATCCGGCGGCGGTGACGAAGCCCATGCTGTAGTCGTCGGTGATGCCGGCTTGCAGCAGCATGCGGTAGCTCTCCGGAAGCCGGAAGTGCAGGTAGTGGAAGCGGTTGGCTGTCACCGGACGTTGGAGCATTGCCGCAAGCGCCTCTTTTTCAGAGTACAGTCGCAGTGGCTCCTTTTCGGAAGAGGCGGCATAGGAAGCGTGGATTCCAATCTCCGCCTCCTGCGCCAAGGACATTATTTTTTGCCGGAAGGCCGGTTTTTTCGGCGAAATGCCTTTGTCGTAACGGCTGCGGGGTGCAAACAGCACGAAATAGATAGGATGCAGCTTCTCGTCGCGGTGCAGCTGCTGTAGCGCGTCGAAGGTGTCGTAAGGGTCGTTTGCGCGGCCGGTGAAGGCACGCCAGCGTTTGCGGATATCTTCAGAAAAAACATCCCAGTCGTAAAATGCTGATTTCAGCAATTTTCCTGTTGTGCGCAGCAGGCCTCCCACCGTACGCGGCAGCCCCTTGTGGAGGTAGGCGTAGGCGATGTCAATGTCGTAAGTGGGCGTGAACGTCGCTTTCCGTTCGGCAAAACGCAGCCCGGGAAACCGCTGTTTCAGCAGTTGTTGCAAATGTTCCGCCCATCGGTCCGCCAAGGCCGTGTGAAGGCAGCCGTTCCGGCAGGCAAGGCTCGCCTCCGGCGTGAAACGCCCGTGTTTGTCCGCGCGGAAAGGCAGGTATTCCTCGTAGCGGCTCAGCCAATAGAAGCAGGCGGCAAACACGTCCCAGTCCATGTCGGCATCCGGGCGGGACAGCGGGAAACAGTACGGAAACTCTTTTCCCTGAAGCAATTGAATCTCTTGGTTGTGAATATCTTCCTCAAACAGCAGCGTGTGCGCCGGAATGAAAAAGGCACCGGGGACGGGATGGCCCGAATAGTTGATTTTCCCCTCCGCCGCCTGGGCGGAAAAAACCTCCTCATCCGTGAGCAAAAGCAGGGACTCGCCCCACATTTCTTCAATCAGGTGGTGCAGCACGTATTCCAAACGGCGGGAGGACCGGGGGGAAAACACACAAATCATGCAAGCATAACGGAAAAAAGGTGTTTTTCGTATGAAAAAAAGACAAAGGCAATAGTTTTGCCTGTGTTTTCGTTATGTTCATAAAAAACAAGCGCCATGACCTTGGATGAAATCATGAAATCCCTTTACTATAAAAAGGAGACGTATTTTTTGGACATTTTCGGGAAAATCAAACGGAACCAGACCACGCTCTACGCCGACCGCAACAACTGCCGCTCCGAGCAGCACATACAGCAATGGCTGCTTATCAACGACTTGCTGAACGTGAGTGCCTACCTGAACGGCGATTGGACCCCCGACTGGAACGACCCCTCGTCTGAAAAGCACACCCTGTGCGTGCGGGAAGGCAAGGTCGTGCCCGTTGCCGTTTCGGAACCCTGCCACATCGTGTACTTCAAGGATGCCGACACCGCCGCCGAAGCCCTCCGCATCTTGGGTGAGCCCGCCCTCCGGCAGATTCTCTCCGGAACAGGCGCGTAAGCGAAGGGAAAAGGTTGCCCGGAAAACAGTGAAGGCGGGTTTGTAAGGACTTTTGGGACAACATTGGAAGCGTCATTGCGGAAGGGTTTCTGCCCGAAGGTCTGCAAAAACTTGACCAGTATGCAGAGCTATTTATCAATGGACGGCTTGTATATAAACGATTTTCACCGTTCGAACAGCATGGCTGCGCAGCGGGAGGCGCAACGCATGTCATTGCATCCCTGCTCGCGGGAGCAGAAACTGCGGCAGATAGAGACGTTGCATTTGATGGCACAGCTTTCCAAAGAGAAGTCCAACGCGGAACGCATAGAGCATATTGGGCATTGTGTTTCACGATATCAAGTGCAAGCCGCTGCGGGATGGCTCTGGTGAAAATGGTCGCTGGCACGCTGTTGCCGCGTTTGTCAAGCAGTGTCAGTACCGTATCATCAGTCCCAATTACAGCAGCGGCACCATATAGACGGGCAGGCAGACGATGCCGTTCCTTTTCTCCAAATCGGCGGGGTGAACCACAAACGGCGTGGAGAGATAATTCCCATATTTGGCAATCATTTTGTTTAATGAGGATATGGTAATCCGCTTTCCTGATTTTACCTCAATGGGTGAAATGTTGTGACGCGATGTGATGGAAGGTTTGCTTATCAGGAAATCAATTTCCATACGGCTGGACGCTTCCGAACGGGAAGAGTTACTGTAAAAGTAAAGCTTATGGCCTGCTGCCCGCAGCATTTGGGCGACAAGGTTCTCCATCAGCATACCCGCATTGACTTCCAGTTTGTCTAAAAGCAGTTTTCTGTACAATTCATCGGAGACAATGTTTTTTTCATTGAAAGCCATGGAAACAAGCAATCCCGTATCTGCCAGATAGCATTTCAGGGATGAGTGCTCGGTGTTCATCCCCAATCCGATGTTGGGTTCTGTGGTGTTGTATGCAATATTTACGGTCATGGCTTCACCAAGCCAGAAAAATGAACTCTGCAAATTGCGCATCCGGATGCCGTTGGCGACCGATGAAAGTTTGAAACGCCTCTCGTGACGTTGCAACTGTGAAGGAATCTGGTCAAAAATGTCGGTCACATACATTTCAAAGCCAGTGGCATATTTGGAGATGTCAGCCTTGTAGAGCGCCAGGATGTCCCTTTTGGCACGGTCTGTCCGTTCGAACGATTTCGTATCAACAAACGTCTGGACCGCCTGTGGCATTCCTCCTACAATCAGATACTGTCGTAAAAGCTCCATCGCTTTGCGATGCAACAGTCCCATAGGTTTTAAATGATTGAAATTTGTTCGGATGGCATCCATCAGCGTTTCGTTTCCGACAGCCCAAAGAAATTCTTCAAAATCCATGGGATGCAGTGTGATACGACGCTCTTCGGAAGGGATGACAATATGCTTTACATTGCGGTTGATAGAAACCAGACTTCCAGTCTCGATATAATCGTAACGACCGTCAGCAACAAGATGCTTGATAGCCTGCCTTGCCATCGGACATTCCTGCACTTCATCAAAAACCACTAACGACTCCCGGTGGTGAAGTGTCACGTTATAGATTCCTGTCAGGTTCAAAAAAAGCATATCAATGTCACCTGCATATTCCGCAAAAAGCTGTTTGACCTCAGCGCGTGTGACACTGAAATCAATTATCAGGGAACTACGGTATTCATTGTTGGCAAACTCACGGACAATGTAGCTTTTACCTACACGCCGCGCACCGTCAATCAGCAAGGCGCACCGGCCCTGTTCTTCCTGCTTCCAACGAAGCAATTCTTGATAAATTTTCCTTTTCATACAACCAATAACCCAAATCGAGGTGAAATATTGTGTGGATTTGCACATTTTCAAGGTTTATTTTCTGTCTGTTTTGCACATTTTCAAGGTAAAGATTTTGCAACTATCACAATTTTAATTATTTCTGTGTTTTTAATTAAAAAAGTCGCCCCGAAAAGTGTAAACAAAGGGGAGGTTTCATGTTTTTTTCGGCCAAAATATGTGATAATCTCACATTTTCATTTGCACCAGTTCCTTCGCCGCCAGCTTCATCCGGGAAAAGGCGGGTTTCGCAAGGGAGTTTTTGGGCGATATATTGGAAAAAATGGTAATTTTGTGCAGAAAAAACATTACAAAAGATGAAGAGAGTACTTTTTTTAAGCATGATGTGCCTGATGGCACTGGCAATTGCCAGCTGCGACAAAGACGGCACAGGTACAAGCGGTGATGGCAACGGTGGCATAACACCTGCCGGATATGTGGATTTGGGCCTGCCAAGCGGAACCAAATGGAAAGCCACCAACGAAACCAAGTCAAACGACACCTGCGATTTTTTCACTTACGATGAGGCAATGGAAAAATTCGGCACTGCCCTTCCGACCAGAGTGCAGTTGGAAGAACTGGAAAACAATTGCCAATGGACGTGGGATGATACAATAAAAGCTTATAAAGTGGTCGGCCCCAACAGCAAATCTATCTTTCTGCCCGCGGCGGGCTACCGCTATTGCAATGGTTTTGTGTACCACGTGGGTTTCTACGGCTACTATTGGTCGTCCACGCCCATCGATTCTGGCTACGTGTGGTACCTCTACTTCAATGCGGGCGAAGTGAACCAGTACTACTATTCTCGGTGCTACGGGCTGTCTGTGCGCCTCGTCCACAATCCGTAATGGACATAAACCCCCATAAAATGGGAACTTTTAGTCCGCCCGGCGGCCTCCAACGGCGCAAGTGAGCGGCCTTTCAGGGTTCGTTGCTGTTTTCCGGTGCGGAAAAGCGGGACGGCTACCCGTTTTTTTGTTACTTTTGCATTTTGTCCCCGAGAGGGGCTCGGAAATTGTACCATTATAAAAAACAAGGTGTTATTATGAGACATTGGTATCGCAATCAGAAGTTTCTGACCAAACGCAGCATTGAGGCCGCCGTTTTCCTTCTGGTGTTTTTCCTGGTTTTCGGATACATGGCTGTGGTCATGGGCCTGCCCAACATGCTGAACACCCTGATGCAGACCTCTTACAGTCTGTTGATGGAGACGGTGTTTTACATCATGGCCATTGCGGTGCTTTCGGGCGCTTTGGGCGCCTTGCTCACCGAATTCGGGGTGGTGCGTCTGGCGGAAATCGCGCTGCGCCCCCTGATGAAACCCCTGTACAACCTTCCGGGCGTGGCCGCTTTGGGCGGCATTCTGACCTTTCTTTCGGATAATCCGGCCATTATCAGTTTGTCCAAGGACCATCATTTCACCCGCTACTTCAAGAAATACCAGTTGGTCTCCCTGACCAATTTCGGGACGGCTTTCGGCATGGGATTAGTGGTGGTTGTCTTCATGATGGGCAAGGGCTTCCTCAAACCGGCCTTGGTCGGGCTGCTGGGCGCCGTGGTCGGCAGCATCGTCTCCACACGCCTGATGCAGCGTTCGGTGCTGAAAAGTTACCCCGAACTGGATGTGAAGGACGATGAGGAAGGGGACGAGCAGCAGATTTCCTTCAAGTCAGAAGGCGGTGTGTTTCTGCGCTTTATCAATGCAATACTGAATGGGGGCAAAAGCGGTGTGGACATCGGACTGACCATTATCCCTGGCGTGCTGATTATCTCCACCTTTGTCATGATGCTGACGTTTGGCCCCTCCGCCGAGGGCTACACCGGAACCGCTTACGAAGGCGTGGCTGTATTGCCTTGGGTTGCAGATAAATTGGATTTTCTTTTCCGTTGGCTGTTCGGCTTCCATCATCCGGAGCTGTTGTCTTTTCCCATCACGTCCTTGGGCGCGGTGGGCGCGGCTTTGGGTCTGATTCCCAAGTTCCAGGCTTTGGGCTTGCTCAACGGTAACGCCATCGCCGTTTTCACCGCCATGGGCATGTGCTGGAGCGGTTTTTTGAGCACCCACACCGCCATGCTGGATTCCTTAGGCTATCGTCATCTGATTTCCAAAGCGATTGTGGCGCATACGATTGGCGGTCTCGTCGCCGGTATATCCGCCCATTGGCTGTTTGTGCTGCTGTCGGCTTTGTTGTAGTTTCCCCGTTTTCCGCAGAAAATTTCGGGTGTGGCGTGCAAACGCCTGGTTTAGCGCAGGCTGAAATTGGAGCCGAGGTAGACTTTGCGCACCATGGCATCGTTGGCCAATTCCTCCGCCGTGCCGGAACGGAACACCTTGCCTTCCAGCAGGAGGTAGGCGTGGTCGGTGATGGCCAAGGTTTCGTGCACGTTATGGTCGGTGATCAGTATGCCGATGTTTTTCTCCTTCAGTTTGGAGACAATGTGCTGAATGTCCTCCACCGCAATCGGGTCCACGCCGGCGAAAGGCTCGTCCAACAGGATAAATTTGGGGTCGGCGGCTAAGCAGCGGGCGATTTCCGTCCGTCGGCGTTCCCCTCCGGAAAGCTGTATTCCTTTGCTTTTGCGTATTTTATGCAAACCAAACTCGTCAATGAGGGATTCCAGCCGCTCTTTTTGCTCTTGGGCGCTTTTCTTGGAAAATTCCAGCACCGAGCGGATGTTGTCCTCCACGGAAAGCTGCCGGAACACCGAGGCTTCCTGCGCCAGATAGCCTATGCCTTTGCGGGCGCGTTTGTACATGGCGTCGTTGGTGATGGGCGTGTCGTTCAGGAAAATGTTCCCGCTATTGGGGCGTATCAGCCCCACAATCATGTAGAAAGTGGTGGTTTTTCCCGCCCCGTTGGGCCCGAGCAATCCCACAATCTCCCCGCGTTTCAGCTGCACGGACACGTCATTGACAACGGTCCGCTTGTGGTAAATCTTAACTAATCCTTCGGTACGTAAAATATCCGCTTCCATTTAGTGGAACAGTTTGAAAATGTCGTTTCCGATAATCAGGAACATTAGGAGGAAAAGCAGCAGCATGCCGATGGTCTGGGCATATTGCAGAAAACTTTCCGGAATCTTTTTCCCGGTGACTAATTCGGCTATGCAGAAAAGCGCGTGGCCGCCGTCCAAGCCCGGAATCGGGATGATGTTCATGAACGCCAGAATCAGGGAAAGCAGTCCGGTGATGTACCAGAAACGCCCCCAGTCCCAGACGCCTCCGTAGATTTGGGCGATGCCGATGGGGCCCGCCACGGAGTCTTTGGCTTTGTCCTCTCCCGAGAAAATTTTTCCTAATCCCTTGATGTTGAGGTAGAGCATGGTCATGGCGTCTTTCCAGCCGTACCTGAAGGTCTCGCCCAAGGTGTAGGGCTGGGTCTCGTAAGGCGGGTTCGCCAAAATGCCAATCAGTCCGGTGGAGTCCATGGAAACGCTTGTGCGCAAGGTGTCTCCGTCCCGAAGCACCGTCAGGGTGATGTTCTGTTTGGCGAAGGTCCGGATGTGTTCCGAAAACGCGCCCCAGGTTTCCGTAGGAAGGCTGTCATTAATGGAAAGGATGCGGTCGCCCTTGCACAGTCCGGCCACGGCGGCGGGCCGGTCCGGAAGCACGCTGTCAATGGAGAACACGTAGTTGAATGGTTGCAGGAAGGGCCCTCCCTTTTTCAGCAGGCCATAGGCCTTGTCGGTCACCACCACGGTTTGGATTTCTCCGGCACGCTCCACGGTGACCATGGCGCCGAAAACCATGCGGGTGGACACGGCATCCTGAAAGCGCACGACTTCTTTCCCATTTACTTTCAGTATCTTGTCTCCGCTTTGAAAACCGATTTCCCGTCCGTTGGCGTAGGCGTACACCCCTTCCTTGACCGCCTTGTTGGGAAGGTATTCTTTTTCATAGACCCCTAAAATCATGGCGAACAAGCCGATACCCACAATCAGATTGACGGTCACACCGGCTAAAATGACAATCAGCCGTTGCCAGGCCGGTTTGGCCCGGTATTCCCAAGGCTGCGGTTCCGAAGCCAGATGCTCCACCGACTGGGTTTCGTCTATCATGCCGGAAATTTGGCAGTAGCCGCCAAAAGGCAGCCAGCCGATGCCGTATTCGGTGTGTTCCGGATATTTGCGCCAGTCGTCGTCCGGCAGTTGGGAGGTGTCGATAAGGCGGTAGGTCTTTTTTCCTTTGTCGTTCAAGACGGTTTCCCCGTTTTCGTCCTTCACCTCTTCAGTGTCCGGCAGGTTGCGCGAAAAGAACTTGACGTGCAGTTTCCCGTTGAATTTCTTTAGTTTGAATAAAGAAAACCCGGTGTCGAAAAACAGGTAGAATTTCGTCACCCGTATGCCGAAACAGCGGGCCGCGAGAAAGTGTCCGCTTTCGTGTACAAAAACCAACAGCCCTAAGCCCAGAATCAGCTGGGCAGCCATAATCAAACCACTCATTGTCTCTTTTTTAATTGCATAATCAATTCCTTGGCTATGATGCGGGCCTCCTCGTCCAGGCGCACAAAGTCCGGCATGTCCGGATGCCGCTCGAAAGAAGCCTTTTCCAAGGTCTTTTCAATAACGTCCGAAATGTGTAAAAATTGGATGTCACCCCGCAAAAAAGCCGCCACGGCCTCCTCGTTGGCCGCGTTCATGCTGCACGGGGCGCTGCCGCCTTGCTCCATCATCCGGTAGGCGAGGGCGAGACAGCGGAACGTGCCGGTGTCTGGCTCGGAAAAGGTCAGAGAACGCAAATCCTTGAACGACAGCTCCGGCAAATCGACAGGCAGGCGCAGGGGATAGGAAAGGGCGTAGGCGATGGGCAGCTCCATGTCTGGCATGCCTAATTGCGCCTTGACGGAATGGTCCGCGAACTGCACCATGGAGTGCACAATGCTTTGCGGATGGACCACCACTTCAATGTCCTTGGGCGGAACTTGGAAAAGCCAGTGGGCTTCCATCATTTCCAAACCATTGTTCATCAGGGTGGCGGAATCTATGGTGACTTTGGCCCCCATTTTCCATTTGGGGTGCCGCAGGGCCTCTTCCGGCCGTATATGCTCCAGCTCCTGCGCCTTCTTTCCGAAAAAAGGTCCGCCGGAGGCGGTAAGTATCAGTTTGTCAATAGGATTGTGAAATTCCCCTTGCAGGCATTGGAAAATGGCGGAATGCTCTGAATCAATGGGCAGAATGGGCAGCTTTTTGGCTGCGGCCAAGGCGGTGATGCGCTCGCCCGCCACCACCAAGGTTTCCTTGTTGGCCAAAGCGACCGGCTTGCCGTGTTGCAGCGCGTTGTGCGTGGGCATCAGTCCGGCGTATCCGACCAAGGCCACCACCACCAAGTCGATGCTGCTCATCTCCACAATGCTTGCGATGGACTTCTGTCCGGCAAACACCTTGATGTCCAAGGGGGAAAGCGCGTCGTTCACGGTGGAGTACAGGGCTTCCTCCCCGATAACCACTGCGTTGGGGCGGAATTCCGCCGCCTGTTGTATCAGCAGATCCGCCTGATGTTGGGCGGTCAGGACTTCCACGGAGAATTTGTCCGGAAAAGCACGCACAATGTTCAAGGTCTGCGTGCCTATGCTTCCAGTGGAACCTAAAATGGCGAGGCGTTTGTTCATGGGAAGGCGTTATTGGGTGAGTAGGTTTTCCAGCAGTCGGGTGGTCTGCGCCCAGTTGAACCTTTCTTTGACAAAGGCGTGGCCGCCTTCAGCGATGCGGTCGTAATAGGCTTTGTCTTTCAACAGGTTGTCAATGGCGTCAATGTAACCCAGGGTGCTGTTGCATACAATCAGGTGCTGATTTTCCGTTGCGTTCAGCGGTGCGGCCGCTAAGGGGGATGTGATGCAGGGAATGCCCATGGACATGGCTTCCAAGAGCTTGTTCTGCAATCCCGTGCCCAAATGCATGGGGGCGATGAAAATGCGGCTTTGCGCGTAGTAGTCCCGCATGTCCTCCACCCATCCGGTGACGGTGATGCGCTTGTTTTCCAGCGCCAGCACTTTGGGCGAGGGGTTGGCTCCGCAGAGCGCAATCCGTATGTCGGGATATTTTTCCCGCAGGGCGGGGTATATCTCTTTGGCAATGTAGGTGGCTGCGTCCACGTTAGGAAGGTAGCCCATGTTGCCGGTGAAAATCAGGTCGTAGGTTTTGCGCCGGGGCGCGGAGGTGTAGTAGTCCGTGTCCACACCGTTGGGAACCACGGTGATTTCCTTGGCGCGGGGGTGACGTATCAGGTTTCTGTCCACCTGGGTGATGATGGTGCAGTGGTCGAAGCGGTCGAACACCTCACGCTCGTATTGGCTGACGCGGCGGTATTCGGCACGCAGCAGCCCCCGTTTCCACCAGGCGGATTTCGGAATCATGCGGTCGATGCCTTTGGAAAAAACATCCTGATAATCAAGTGTTTTTGGGTAAGGTAGGCCGTTTGCGTACTCCGCCGTCCGAATCAGTTGGCAGTAAATGCGGTCCACCTGGATGCGCTCCAGTTCCGCACGCAGGGTCTTGTGGACGGATTTCCGGTAGAAGTAGCCGCACTGCAAGGGCTTGCCCCGCAGGAAAAAGCGGAAGGCGTGCCACAGGCTGCCGAGGGTGGAAAGCGGGAAAAAATGCATTTCCCTGCAAAACGGGGAAAGCTCCCGCTCCGCGTCCGGATGAATCTTTCCTTCGTTCAGGGCGAAAAGGTAGATCTCATGCCGCTGGGACAGTATCCGTAGCTGGTGGTATGCCCTCAGCTTGTCCCCCTTTTCAAGGGGGAAAGGAACTCTGGATAAAAAGACGGCGATTTTCAAGGTGCGGTCGTCATTGGTGTGACATTTCCGGAGTGCCGGACAGGAGTGCGCCTCCCGTCCGGTTCCGGGGAATGCTTGGTTTATTTGCCGAAATAGCGTTTCAACAGGCCTTCGAAGGCTTTTCCGTGACGGGCTTCGTCGCGGGCCCTTTCGTGCACGGTGTCATGGATGGCGTCCAGACCGAGCTCTTTGGCGCGTTTGGCTAAGTCGGTCTTGCCCATGGTGGCTCCGTTCTCGGCTTCCACGCGCATTTTGAGGTTCTGCTCTGTGGAGTCGGTGAGCACTTCACCCAGCAGCTCGGCGAATTTGGCCGCATGCTCGGCTTCTTCATAAGCCGCTTTTTCCCAGTACAGGCCGATTTCAGGATAACCTTCCCTATGAGCGACTCTGGCCATGGCCAAATACATGCCCACTTCGCAGCATTCGCCGTTGAAGTTGGCCCTCAGGTCTTCCATAATGTCCTCCCGGGCGCCTTTGGCCACGCCGACCACATGTTCGGCGGCCCAGCTCAGACCGTCCTCCTTCACTTCTTGCATCGGTTTTCCGCAGACGGGGCATTTTTCAGGCATGCTTTCGCCTTCGTACACGTAGCCGCAGACGGGGCAGATGAATTTTTTTGTCATGGTGCTTGTTTTTTGAAAGTTAATATGATGATGAATAATTTTTTCTATGTGCTTCGAATGTGCGACAAAATACAAAATTACCACTTTTTTCAACACGAAACCACCATGAAAAAAAATATGTTCCGTTTCGGAAATTGCAAGCGGATTTTGCGGAACTTTGCATTCTTGGAAATTTTTTTCTGCAAGAAGACAAAAATGGGCGGTATTATCACTTTGACAACGGATTGGGGATACGGAGACTCTTATGAGGCAATGTTCAAGGCGCATGTGTGGCGTGAGAATCCCCAGGCGGTTTTCACCGCAATTTCGCACGCAGTGCGTGGCGGAAGCATACGGCACGCCGCTTTCCTGCTTTCCTCCGCCTGCTGGTGCTTTCCGGAATCCACGGTGCATGTGGCGGATGTGCGCGAGTTCACCTTGGAGCAGCTCGCCCGCATGGGCCGCAGGGAGCGTCCGCTTCCTGTTCTGGATTTTCTGGCCGTCCGTTGCAGAGGACAGTATTTCCTGATGGAGAACAACGGCCTGCTTTCCCTGCTTTCGCCGGATTTCGCCGACGTGGACGCGGTGGTGAAGATTCCCCTGTACGAGGAGTACAAGCAGTACGATTCCTTCAACGCCCTGAACTACTATGCGCACGCCGCCGCGCTGCTTTCCGCCGGAGAGGGTCTGGAAGCCTTGGGGCAGCCCTATCCCATGGAGCAGCTGGAACGCCTGGCGCCGTTCAAGGTCCGGATAAACGGGGACAGCTTGGAGGGAAGTGTGCAGCATGTGGACGCCAAGGGCAATCTGATCACGGACATCCGACAGTCGGATGTGGAGGCGGTGGCGGCGGGCCGGAAAAGCCTGAGCGTGAAAGTGGCCGGCTGCCTGGAAACCTTGGCTCCCGTCACGTTGTGCCGCCGTTACCTCACGGTGAAGGACAGCTGCTTTTTCGCCTTGTTCAACACGGCGGGCTTTTTGGAAATCGGACAGAAAAATGTGTCTTTGGCCGCTTTTCTCTACGGGGACGAAGGGCGCAGCGGCATAGGCGACCCGGTGACGCTTACGTTTACCGCCTGATTCAGGATTACTGCACGGCTTTCAGCCCCAGTTTCGCCGCTTCGGTCTCCAAGAGGCGGTAGGCTTCCTCGAAATTGTTCCCGATGACACCGTCTAAAATGGCCTCCCGTATGGTGTTTTTCAGCATGCCGACCTCTTTGCAGGGCTGCAATCCGTATTTTTGCATGATGTACAGTCCGTCAATGGGGGGCTGGAAGTTGCGGATGCGGTCTTTTTCCTCTATGATTTTCAGTTTCTGCCGCACATGCTCGAAATTGCGGAGCAGGTGTTTCACTTTCTCCTGGTTTTTGGAGGTGATGTCGGCTTCGCACAGCAGCATCAGGTCGTCAATGTCGTCACCTGCGTCAAACAGCAGCCTGCGCACGGCGGAATCGGTGACACTGTCCTCCACCAAGGCGATGGGGCGCAAGTGCAGGTAAACCAGTTTTTTGACGTAATCCATCTTCTCGTTCAGCGGCATTTTGAGCGCCCGGAAAATCTTGGGCACCATTTTTGCCCCGACGGCTTCGTGCTGATGGAAGGTCCAGCCAGTTTCCGGCTGGTAGCGTTTGGTCTGGGGTTTCCCGATGTCGTGCAACAGGGCGGTCCAGCACAGCCACAGGTTGTCTGACACAATGGCGATTTTGTCCACCACTTCCATGGTGTGGTAGAAATTATCCTTATGTCCTTGGTTGTTAATGCTCTCCACGCCTTTGAGCTTGGAGACCCAGGGAAGCACCAAATCCAGCACGCCGGTCAGGTCCATCAGGGTGAATCCGACCGAAGGCTTGCGGCTGAGCAGGATTTTGTTCAGTTCGGCCACGATGCGCTCCTTGGACACGATTTCCAGGCGGTGCGCCTCGGTGTGTATGGCCTCCAGTGTTTTCATGTCTATGGAGAAATTCAGCTGGGAGGCGAAACGTATGGCCCGCATGATGCGCAAGGGGTCGTCGGAAAAGGTTTTTTCGGGGTCCAAAGGAGTGCGGATGATTTTGTGCTGCAAATCCTCCAGTCCCTGAAAAGGGTCCAGCAGCGTCCCGTAGTCGGCTTCCGACAGCGATATGGCCAGCGCGTTGATGGTGAAGTCGCGCCGGAACTGGTCGTCCTCCAAGGTGCCCGCGGTGACGCTGGGGTTGCGGGAGTCGGGGCTGTAGGATTCCTTGCGCGCGCCCACAAACTCTATTTCCATGTTCTCGTAGCGGAACATGGCGGTGCCGTAATGCTTGAACACATTGACCGCCTGCTCCGGAAGGTTCAGTCGCGCAGCCGTCTGTCGCGCCAGCTCCACTCCGTCTCCAACGGCTACAATGTCAATGTCTTTGCAGGGTCTTCTCAACAGCAGGTCGCGCACAAAGCCTCCAATCACGTAGCAGGGTACCCCCATTTGTCCGGCGGTTTCGCTGACAATCCTGAAAATGGGGTGCTGGAGTTCCTTGGCGAGATTCTTCATGGCTCAGTTCAGGTGTTCCGCAATGATCTCTGCGATGTCTTTCACCGCCACCTTTTCGGCTTGTCCGCAGGTGAAGGCTTTTTTGCAGAGCGGACAGGCGGTGGCCAGCACGTCCGGATGGTCCGCGCAAAGCGTCCGCATCGCCTCGTCCCGTATCAGATTCTTCTGTGCGCTGTTCAAGGCCGTGTTGCCCAAACTGTGGCCGCAGCACAAGGCGTCGGCTTTCTCCTCAGAGACGGTGCACAAAATTCCGATTGCCGCCAACACTTCTCTGGGTTCCTGATAGATACGCTCTCCTCGGCCGAGTTCGCAGGGGTCGTGGTAGGCGTAGCGTGTCGCGTCGGCGGTCACGGTGATTTTGTGCTGGGCAAGGCATTGGCGGAGGTATTCCGTGTGGTGCATGACCGGCATGTCCAAACGGTACTCCTGTTTGAAAGCGTGGTAGCAGATGGGGCAGGAGGTGACCAAAAGGGACGCTCCGCTCCCGTTGATGAGTTTTTCCAGCGCATTGCGCATCTGATCAGCCTGTTCCGTGTAACCTTGTTGGCGCAGGGGTCGTCCGCAGCAAAGGTTTTTGTCCTGATCCAAAAACAGGTAGTCCTCTCCGGCTTTCTCGAAAATGCGCAGCATGGATTGGATGACGCCCCCCGTCAGGTGCGACATGCATCCGGCGAAATACACGACCTTGGGCCGCTTCTCCTGCGGCAGCGCCTGGGGAAGGTAGGTGTAATAGGCCTTTCCGTTTCCCGCTTGTTTCTGTTCCCCTCTCCGGATTTGCCGGATAAGGGTGGTCTGTATGCCCACCGGGCAGGCTTCCACGCAGCGGTTGCACAGCAGGCAGTTGTTGGCCACTTCCTCCGAAAGCACGCCTTGGCGGCTGTCGCGGATAAAGTACACAGACTGTACGTTTTGTATGTTGGCCGCCGTGTTCAGCGGGCAAACGTCAATGCAGATGCCGCAACGGGAGCAGGCGTTGGTCTCGACTTGGGTGTAGCCGGTGAGGGTCTCTTCTTCTGTCACGCCCCATTTCCGCAGGAAAACCAAGAGCACTTCGGCAAAAATGTGCATGTAGCGCGTGAAGGGGAGGCAAAGGAAGAAGATGCACAAAACACTGGAATACAGCCACCACAAAGGCAGTTGCAGCTGTTCGGACGGAAGAAAGGCCAGTGCGTCCCCCAAGGTTTGGGTCAGCCAGCCGCCGTTGTGTCTGACAGAGGCCGTGACGCTTTCCGCCAGCAGGCGGCAAGGGAAAATGCACCACAGGGAAATCATGCCGAGACGGTCGTACCAGGTGTGCCGGGTGGTTTTTCGCATGCCGAGCAACCGGCTGTAGAGGCGTTTGCACCAGGCCAAAAGTATGCCGGACAGAATCCACGCAAGCAGCAAATCCATCACAAAGGTAAAAAGCTGCGGCATGAAATAGTTGGTGTTCCCGTCTTCAAAATAACGGAAAAAGATGGCCATCCACGGGTCTTCCCAGAAGGTGTGGCTGTAGCAGGAGGCCTCCGCCTTCCCGACCACAATCAGCAGGAACCACCCCAGGGCGAAGCTGAGGTGCATGTAGCCCAATACAAAATTGCGCTTGAAGATGTTACGGTGAAAAAGGCATTCCCTCAGGCATTCCCAGAAAGCCGCGATGGTTTTGAGGGAAATCAGGCGTTTGAGGCATTGTTTTTTTTGTGTCCGGCTCATCCGGTGCAGCCAAAGGATGCATTTGCCGATCAGGATGGCGAACAACAGCAGCGCGCCTGCGCAAAACGGGATGACAAAAGGGTGATAGGTGCTGCTCATGCGTGATCGTTCGTGGCTTGAAGTTCGTTTCTCATTTCCATAATCATGGCGCGGGTGTTAACGCCCCGGGGGCAGACAATGCTGCATTTACCGCACAGCATGCAGGCGTCCAATGCGTCGGCAATCTCCTCCTGCATTCCGTGGCGGAACAGCAGGTTGTAGCGGAGAATGTTGAAGGGCGTGTGCGAATTGGCGGAGCAGGTGCCCGCGCAGCTTCCGCAAAACATGCACTGGCGGAAGGACGGGACTTTCCGGCTGAGCGTCCGGTCTGGTTCTGTCCGCGTGTCAATGAAGAAGGTGCGGGTTTTCTGCAAGTTGAAACCGAATGCTTTCATGGGTTCGTTACTTCGTTGTGCGGTTGTTCAGGTAGGCTGCGATTTCCCATGCGGCGGCGTCGGCGTCTTTCAGGGTCTTGGGTATGGAAAGCGGGCGTTTTCCGCTCCCGGCGACAAACAGTCCCGGATGCGCCGTGGCGTTGTCGGCGGATTCGCGGTCGGCGGAAAGGTAAAATCCGTAAGGGTCCGCAATGCCCAGCTCCTGTGCGAATTGCTTGGTGGATGGGGATGCCTCCATCCCGACCATCAGCACCAGCAGGTCCACTTCCATTTTCACCGGACGGGAGAGCAGGGTATCCTCCGCCTTGATTTGGATACGCCCGTCTTGGGAGAGGGCGGTTTCCGAAACGCGGCCCCGGATGAAATTGACGTGGTGCTTCTCCTGGGATTCGCGGTAGCGTTCCTCAAAATGCTGTCCGGTCATGCGCAGGTCCATGTAAAAGCAGTATTGGCGCACTTCGGGGAGCAGCTGCTTGGCTTCTATGCTCTGCTTGACGGCACAAATGCAGCAATTAACAGAGCAATAATGGTTTCCGACTTTCTCATCCCGGGAGCCCACGCATTGGATGTAGGCGATGGATTGGGGAACCTTGCCTTCCGTGGTGCGGATGTTCCCTTCGCCTATCATCTGTTCCAGTTCGACGGAGGTGATGACGTTGGGGTAAATGCGGTATCCGTATTCCTCTTTCCGTTTCGCGTCAAAAGGTTCGAAACCGGTGGTGAGTAGCATCGCAGAAGCTTGAAGATGTTGTCCGTCTGCTGTCTCCGCTGTCCATAGCCCGTCTTCCCGGCGCAGTTGCCGGACCTCGGTGCCGCAATGTACGGACACCCGGTCTTGCGGCAGTTTCCGCAGGAGTTCTTCCTTCACTTCCTTTGCATCGTGGAAATCCGGAAAAAGTTTGTCCCACTGGTTCAGTTTTCCGCCCGGAAGGGCCTCTTTCTCCAAAAGCTGCACATGAAAACCCGCCTGGGCAAGGCGACCGGCGGCTTCTAATCCGGCGGGGCCTCCCCCTATAATGAGCACGTCCATGGGTTGGTTGCTTAATTGCGCATCCATAGTGTTTGTTCAATAAGGTTCAAACTGCAAATGTCCACAAAATTTGGATACGAATTGGCGTTTCCCTTTTTTATTTTGAAATTATCGCGTCCACAATGCGCAGGCGTTTGGCGGTGTGATGCGCCGGAATCAGCAGCACGCCCAAGCTGACAACGAGCACAAACACATTGATTCCCAAGATATGCTGCCATTGGCAGGTCATGGGCACGTAGTCCACGAAATAACTCTGCGGATTGAGGCGGAGCAGGTGGGTGCGTTCTTGCAGCAGGCAGGCCGAAATGGCAATAAGGTTGCCGAAAAGCATGCCTTTCAGCAGCATTTTTCCGCAGATGTACAGGAAAATGTTCCGTATGTCTTTGGGGGAGCAGCCCAAGGTCCGGAGAATGCCGATGGTGGGTATGTGCTCCAGAATGAGGGTCAATTGGGTGGAAATAAGGGAAATGCAGACAACCAGCATCATCAGTATGACCAGCACCGCCACGTTCTGGTCAAAAAGGCTGATCCATTCGAACATGTCCGGATGCAGCTCCTTGGTCGTCTCCGCCAGCAGGTCGTAAGGCAGTATGCGGTTGAGCAGCTCGCTGGTTTCCTCCATCCCGTTGAAGTCGTCTAACAGGATTTCCAGCGCGTCCACGCTGTCTGCGCCCCAGCCGTTCAGTTTTTGAATGTGCCGCAGGGAGCAGATGGCAAAGGTCTCGTCGTAGGTGCCGAGGCCGGTGTTGTAAATGCCTACGATGCGGAAATTGCGTTGGCGGACAGGTTCTTGGACAAAATACACGCGGATTTTCTGTCCGGTGTCCATTTGCAGTTTGCCTGCCAAGTGTTCGGAAATGAGAATGTCGTTGGAAAGCGCCTCCCCGCTGTAGTCGGGAAACCTTCCCCTGACAAGGTGGCGGGCGAAGAAGGAAGAGTCGTAGTCGGGACCTATGCCTTTGAAAACCAAACCTTCTATTTCGCTTTCCGTCTGGACAATCCCGGCTTTGGAAGCGCAGACCTGCACCTGCCGCACGTTGGGCATTCCCGAAATTTCGGCCAGCAGCTCCTCCGTGGCGGGGAAGGGGCGTTTTTCATAAGAGGCGTTGTTGTCAAAAAAATGGATTTCAATGTGCGCGCCGAAGCCCACCACTTTTTCCCGGATTTCCTTCCGGAATCCGGTAGTGACGGCGAAGGACCAAATCATCACACAGATTCCCAGAGTGATGCTGACAATGGAAATCCCCATGACGGGTTTGGAGAAACGCTTCCCCTTGCGGGGAAGTATTTTCCGGGCGATGTATCGGTTGGTGTCCAAACCGCGACAGGTTAAATGCGGTCAAAGCCAGTGTAGGCTTGCAGTGCTTCCGGCACCAGAATCTCCCCTTCGGGGGTCTGGCAGTCCTCCAGAATGGCCGCCACGATGCGCGGGAGCGCCAGGGCGCTTCCGTTGAGGGTGTGCAGCAGCTGCGGTTTGCCGTCCTCGTTTTTGTAACGCAGTTTCATGCGGTTGGCCTGAAAGTTTTCAAAATTAGATACTGAACTGACTTCCAGCCACTTTTCCTGTCCTTTGGCGAACACTTCGAAATCGAAGGTCAGGGCGGAGGTGAAGCTGATGTCGCCGCCGCACAAACGGATCATGCGGAAGGGAAGCCCCAGTTTCCGAATCAGCCCGCCCACATGCGTTTTCATGTCTTCCAGCACCTGATAGGAGGTCTCCGGTTCCACGATTTGCACAATTTCCACTTTGTCAAACTGATGCAGACGGTTAAGGCCGCGCACGTCCTTGCCGTAGGAGCCCGCCTCCCGGCGGAAACAGGCCGAATAGGCGCAGTGGCGTATCGGCAGATCGCTTTTCTTCAGCAGGCAGTTGCGGTAAATGTTGGTGATGGGGACTTCCGCCGTGGGAATCAGGTACAGCTTGTCCTCCCCGACGAAATACATCTGTCCCTCCTTGTCCGGAAGCTGTCCCGTGGCGTAGCCGGAGTCGGCATTGACCACATAAGGCACCTGTACTTCCGTGTAGCCCGCCTTGCTTGCCTCGTCCAAGAAGAAATTGACAAGCGCACGCTGCAATTTGGCCACTTTTTCCCGGTAGAGGGGGAATCCCGCTCCGGTCAGCTTGCATCCTATTTCAAAGTCAATCAGATCTTTTTTGCTGCAAAGATCCCAGTGGGGCAAGTAGTTGAAGTTTTTCTCGAAATCGCCCCAACGGTACTCCTCCACGTTGTCCTCGGCGGTTTTCCCTTCCGGCACGGAGGCGTGGGGCATGTTGGGCAGCAGCACCAGCGTCTGGCTGATGTTGTCGTCAAAGGATTTCAGCTTGTCTTCCAGGTCTTTGGCAGCTTCTTTGAGTTCGCCTGTCCGTTTCTTGGAGACTTCCGCCTCCTCTTTCTTCCCTTCCTTGTACAGCCTGCCGATGTCTTTGGCGATGCGGTTCTGTTCGGCATAGTTGTCGTCCAATTGTTTCTGGCATTCCCTTTTCTGTTTGTCGTAGCTGAGAATGCGCTCCACGAGCTCTTTGGCATCGAAATGCTTGACGAGCAGGCGTTCAATTACTTTTTCCGGATTTTCTCGTAAGGTGGTTAAAGGTATCATTTTAATGGGTGTTTCGTTGTAAAAGGATGACTTGCCCTTTCTTTAGCAAGGTGTTTCTTTCCAATTGATTGATAGTCATAATGCTGCTCATTTTGCAACCGTAGCGTTGGCAGATGTCCCTCAGGGTTTCCGTGTCGGAAACCACCACGTGTTCGCGGTAATCGGCGGAGAATTTGGGCTTTTTCTCGATGTAGACCCATTCCCCTTCCACGGGTTCGTACCTGTTCGTGAGCAAATCGTTGTATTTCCGGATGCGGAACAAGGGCTGCTGCACGTCAATGGCGATGTTGAGGTAAGAGTCACCTTTCTGTGCGACAACAAAATACGAACCGTTGTTGGCGTATACCGTGCGTTTGGTGTAGGGGTAGCTGACGGCTTTGGGCATGCCCGAGCGGGAGGTGTCCAGCACAAAGACCGGCGCCACGGGGGAGGTGTAGGTCCCGCCGGAGTGGTCGAAGGTGTCCAAACGGTATTTTTCAATCAGGGTGATCAGGCGTTCCGGATATTTGGGGTTGGTCGCGTATCCGCAGGCTTTCAATCCTTCCGCCCATCCCTTGTAGTCCGCGGGAGGGAGGGAGAACAGCCGTTCGTAGCGTTTGGCTTTCAGGAAGTCGGAGTGGTCGTTATAGGATTCCTCCACGCTTTTGTACTTGCGAAAACATTCGTTTTCAGCATCATCGGTTTTGTAATACCTTTCTCCCTGCCATTGGGAGTGGCATTTGATGCCGAAATGGTTGTTCGCTTTGACCGCCAGGTCGCTGGTCCCAGCCGCCGACTCCAGAATCCCTTGCGCTAACGTGATGCTTGCTGGAATCCCGTGGGTCTGCATTTTCTGCTCCGCCAGGGAATGGTATTTCTCTATATAAATATAAATGTCATTTTCGGTGTATTGCGCATGCAGGCTTGAAATGCACAACCAAAGCATACACAGCGGCAGTCCCCATTTTTTGTTCATCATGATTCGTATTACGGTTGTTAAGTATAACTGAAAAAAAAGCCGGGTATTGTGGGCTACGGCTGATTTTTGATTTTTGCCTCGATAAGGGAGGTTGAATAGCCGGGGGTGAGGGGAATGGCGCAAACCTCTCCTCCCTTGGCCCGCACGATGTCCGCTCCGACCATCGTCTCCTCCGTGTAGTCCCCGCCCTTGACCAGCACATCCGGACGGATTTCCTTTATCAGCTCGTAAGGGGTGTCCTCGTCAAAACGGACCACCGCGTCCACACAGGCGAAGGCGGCCAGCAGCATCCCTCTCGACTTTTCATCGATGATGGGGCGGTGTTTCCCTTTCAAGCGGGCGATGGAAGCGTCCGAGTTCAGCCCGACAATGAGGATGTCCCCCAATTGGGCGGTTTCCCAGAGGTATTCCACGTGTCCCCGATGCACGATGTCGAAGCAGCCGTTGGTGAACACGATGCGTTTGCCTTCCTCCCGCCACTTCCGCAGGGGTGTTTGCAGGCTTTCCAAGGTATGCAGCTTAATTTGCAGGGGTTGTGTCTGTTTCATTTTCGGAAGCGGATTGCAGTTGTTTGGAGGATTTGCGCAGCGCGGTAAAGACCAAGGAAACCAGTCCGCCCGCCACGTAGACGAAAGTCTCGTTCGCCCAGATGACCCAGCCCACGGCCAAGCCGGTCTCGTAGGGGATGCCGTACCAGAGCAGCACTTGGGAGACCAAAAGCGGGTAGGCGCCGAGCCCGCCTTGCGCGATGACGAAGCCGAACGTCCCGACCACCACGCAGGAAAGGGTCGCGGCCCAGATGGCGCTGCCCAAGTCCATCATGTCCGGAAACGCGAAACTTCCGACCATGAACATGAAATACCAGCAAATCCAAATCAGGACGGAATGCAGGACGAAGAGTCCGGGCTGCTCCAAATGGACGATGGAGACCAGCCCTTGCCACAAACCGAGGAAGAAGTCCTTTATCTTACGGAACAGCTTTGTTTTTCCCAAGACTTTTCCCAACAGGATGAAGACACACACAATCAATACAATGACAACGAGGACCAGCAGCCATTTGCCAAAACTGAACCCGGCTGTCTTTTCGCTCAGGTTGTCCAGACCCAGCAACGGAATCAGCTTGTCCGACTCCGCCAGAATGGCGACCACGAACAGCAGGCCCAGCAACAGCATGTCCACAATGCGTTCCGTGATGACCGTCCCCAGGCTTTTTTGGAAAGGCACTTTGGCGTAAGTCTGCAAATAGGTGCAGCGGAGCAGCTCTCCCAAACGGGGAATGGCGATATTGGCCAGGTAGCAGATCATGACAGAGTGGTAGGCGTTGGAGCGGGACACCCTGTATCCCAATGGGTTCATAAGGATGATGGCCCGCAGTCCGCGCAAATACACGCTGATGACGCCGAGCAGCATGCCGATGAGCAGAAACACCCAGCGGTAGCCGGTGAAGACGCTTTTCACATCGGTCAGGACGGATGTGCGCTGCTCAGGGGTGAGGTCTTTGACGGAGAACCAGATAAAAAAGATTCCCAAGCCGATGAACACGGTGAATTTTATGATTTTTTTCAAGGTCTCCTTCATCATGGCGGATGGTGTTTTTTCTTTTTAAAATAACAAATGCAAAAGTAACATTTATTCTTATAGCTCCTCCCGTTTGCGGGCAAAAAAAAGCGTTCCGCTTCCCTGTCCTTTTCCTTTGTCAAGCAAGGCGAAAAAAATAATGAAACAAATGGTGATTATATTTATATTTGTTGTAATTTTGCAAATTCCGGTGTATTATGGAGTAATTACCGGGGTATAATGATAGTGAATTGTAAATTAAAGATTTAAACATTATGAAATTACTTAGGTTTATGCTGTTGTCGCTTGGCGTGGCCTTGTTTGCTTCCGTTCAGGCGCAAACTTCTCCTACACTGAGGCTGGAACCGTATGCCAATCCTTTGGTGGTCCCCAACTACACCAAAGGGGCGACGTACTACTTCGATCTGATGAAGACAGACGGGACGTATGGAGACGCCTTTGTGGAGCTCAAGTATCTGATTGAGTATTCCCCGAATACGGCAGTAAGCGGTTGGGACACCGTCGGTCGGATTTTTGACGAGTACGGTGGGATGATTGTGGAGTCCAAGCTTCATATGGGACTGAGCACGTTTAGTTCGCACGATACGCTTCATGCGTGGAGCGGGAGCTTCCCCACCTATATCGGTCTTGACGGCTACAGCCGCCTGATTCGTCTGAGCGCTTTGGACACGGCTACTTTGTTGTCCATTCATTTCGACAAGCCGGGCTTCTATAGGGTTTCCTACATGTTTGAACAATACTCCTGCCCGTCAGCCGCTCCTTATGAAGTGGTGACCTCGAAGAATGGAGCGGTGAGCATGGGTCTCATTTCGTACCACATGACGCTTTTCCACATTCAGGATTCCATCCTTCCGAGTGCTGAGGTGACCCCCGCATTGCCTGCGGTGCTGAGCACGGGCTATCAGCATAGGGTGGGCGTGCGCATGGATGCCGGTAGTTACCAGTATCACCATTACACGGTTCCTGCCTACATTCTTTACAGTGTGAAGAAGCAGAACCCTGCGACCATGGCGTATGAACCTATCTCCATCTCCGATTTCGGCAGTTTCTCCCTGAATTACCATGGCAGTGCGGTTGCGGGCGACAGCGCGGGCCGTCTGCCGTCGGGTGCGAACACTGCGGTGTTGCTGGACAGCGTCCATAACGACACATTGGATTTCGATTTCTTGTGCAAAATAGGCCAAGGCGGCTTGTATCAGGTACAGGTGCAGATGTACCAGTACGACACGAACCGCTACCATTTTATGGACCACGACACGGTGCGTCATGGCTTGCTCATGGACACCTGCTTCTACTTGAATTTTGCCGAAGTTCCCGAGAAACTGCTGCGGCTGTCTCCCTGCGACCGTCCCGATACGGTGATCAACTACACCAAGGGCGGAACCTACTACTTCGACCTGTTGAAGCGCAACAGCATCTTCGGAAACGAGATGGTGGAGATGCGCTATGTGATGGAATATTCCTCGGACGGCACTACCTGGAGCAATACGGGTCTGGTGTTTGACGACTATGGCGGGATGATAACGACATCCACGCTGAATACGGTTATGGGTTCGTTTAGCGAGCGCGACACCCTCCATGACTGGACGGGAGCCTTCCCATCCTATGTGGGCGTGGACGGCTACACCCGTTTGATTCGTCTGAACGCGCTGGATACCGCTTCTCTAGTGACCATGCGTTTTGACAAGTTTGGTCACTACCGCGTGGTGTACCAACTCCACCGCTACACGGTTCCTGGCCTGATGCCTTATGACGTGGTGGCTTCGAAGAACGGCGCCACATGGGGGAGCCTTATCTCTTCCGACACGACGGTATTCCACATCCAGGACTCTATCCTTCCGACCGGCGAGTTGACCCCCGCACAGCCTGCAGTGGTGAGTACGGGCTATCCGCATACGGTAGGCGTGCGCATAGATGCGGGCAGTTACCGGTATCCCCATTACACGGTTCCTGCCTACCTTCGTTACAATGTGAAGAAGCAGAACCCTTCGACCATGGCGTATGAGCCGGTCTCCATCTCCGATTTCGGCAGCTTCTCCCTGAACTTTCACGGCTATTCGACCGTTGACAGCGCGGGCCGTCTGCCGTCAGGTGCGACGAACTATGTGATGCTGAACACTCTTCACAACGACACTATGAAGTTCGACCTGCAGTGCACTCCGGGCAAGGGCGGCTGGTATCAGATAAATGTACAGTTGTACCAGTACGACACAAACCGCTATAGTATGGATACGGTGCATCACGGCATGCTCATGGACACTTCCTACTACCTGTATTTTGACGAGCTTCCCGAGAAACTGCTGTGGCTGCATCCCACCGAACGCCCCGACACGATGATTAACTACACCAAGGGCGGAATCTACTTCTTTGACCTGATGAAGCGCAACAGCATTTTCGGAGAGGAGATGGTGGAGCTGCGCTATATAATGGAATACTCCCAGGACAGCGTTAGCTGGACCAACACGGGCATGGTGTTTGACGAATACGGCGGGATGATAACGACATCGAGGCTGCATGTGGGTATGGGTGTGGTTACTGAGGACGACACCCTCCATGACTGGACAGGGAGCTTCCCGACGAGTCTTGGCATAGACGGCTACCCCCGTCTGATCCGACTGAAGGCGTTGGATACGGGATCCTTGGTGACCTTGCGTTTTGAGAAGGGGGGTTACTACCGTGTGGTGTACCAGTTCCACCGCTACACGGTTCCTGGTCTGGCCTCTTGGGACGTGGTGGTTTCGAAGAACGGTACTACATGGAAGAGCCTTATCTCCTCCGATACGACGGTATTCCACGTTATGGACTCCCTCCTTCCGAGCTGCGAGATGACATCCACGTTGCCTTCAGTGCTGGGCACGGGATCTGTACAGAAGGTGAAAGTCCGGTTAGATGCGGGCAGTTACCAGTATCATCATTACACTATACCTTCCTACATTTATTACAATGTGAAGAGGCTGAACCCTGCGACATCGCTGTATGAGCCTGCCGTTTTAGACAGCTTCTCCCTGAGCTTTCACGGCTATTCGACCGTTGACAGTGCGGGCCGTCTGCCGGCGGGTGCGACGAGCTATATGATGTTAGACAGCATCCACAACGACACCTTGTATTTCGACCTGCAGTGCCCTCCTGGCCAAGGCGGCATGTATCAGATAAATATACAGCTGTACCAATACGACACGAACCGCTACCAGTATAATATGGACACGGTGCGCCACGGTCTGCTTCTGGATTCGTCCTACTACCTGTTTTTTGACGAGCTTCCTGATAAGCTGCTGCAGCTGAAACCATACAACCGTCCCGACACGGTGGTCAACTACACCAAGGGTGCGACTTACTACTTCGACCTGATGAAGCGCAACGGCTTCTTCGGGAATGACATGATGGAGCTGCGCTATGAGATAGAATACTCCACGGACGGCACGACCTGGAGCAACACGGGTATGGTGTTTGACGACTATGGCGAGATGATATCGACATCCACATTGAATACGATTGTGGGCTCGTTTAGCCAGTGCGACACGGTCCATAACTGGACGGGAGTCTTCCCGGCCTATGTGGGCGTGGACGGCTACACCCGTCTGATTCGTCTGGGCGCGCTGGATACGGGATCTTTGTTGACCATGCGCTTTGACAAGGCTGGTTACTACCGCGTGGTGTACCAGTTCCACCGCTACACGGTTCCTGGCCTGATGCCTTATGACGTGTTTGTCTCGAAAAACGGCGCCACTTGGCGGAGCCTTGCCTCTTCCGACACGACGCTATTCCATGTCAAGGATTCCATTCTTCCGAGCGCTGAGGTGACACCTGCACTGCCTGCGATATTGAGTGTGGGACAATCCCATCAGGTCGGAATTCGCATAGACGCGGGTAGCTACCAGCATTCCAATTACACGGCTCCTGCCTATCTCGAATATTCTTTGTCGAAATACGACAGCACGTTGAGTCAGTATGTGCAGATTAACTCTATCGGCACTTTCGGCTCTTTCGCGATGAGTTATAAGAATGACACGGTTTCGGCCGGTGGCGTGGCTCGTCTGCCCTTGGGACCGAGAAGCTATGTGATGCTGGACAGCCTCCACAACGACACGCTGAAACTGGATTTCCTGTGCCTGCCGACCCAGAAAGGCTGGTATGCAATGAATGTCCGTTTGATGCAGTATGACACGAACCGTTACCATTATACGGACCGCGACACGGTACGTCACGCCACCCTGATGGATACGGTTTATTACATGTATTTCAATGAATTGAAAAAGCCGACGCTGAAGATTGATCCCAAACCTTGTTCCGTAGAAGTTCCGACTGAAGTGACACAGCAGTATAATCTTGTCGTGAACGCTAAGGAATATGTGGATTCCTCCGCTACGATTGTCTGTACCATTAAATACAATGGAACGGAGATTTCCGATTGGAGCAACTATCTTGACACCACGTATGTGACGCTCAACGATTCTGTTTGCCTGATTGATCCCACCACCAAGCGAATGCTCTACAATGTGCCTTTGACAAGGCTGGAAAACAGTAGCATAAAGCATTTTATCAATTTCCGGGTGGCAGGCAACTATACGATGGCATATTCCATGTATGTCAACAACAACCTGGCAACGTCAGTTGTGCTTACCTATGTCTGTTCCGACACCCTTATGTTGAGTCCTGGGGATAAGGTGCATCCTTCTGCCCAGTCCACTTTGCGTGCGGAAGCCTATCCGCTGGGAGTGCAGGATACCTTCAATGTTTACGTGCATGCCGCCGAATATGAGAACACCTATACACAAATCGCTTTAAAACTGTTCTATAGCCAGGACAGCGGACAAACCCTGATTCCGATAGATTCGGTGAATGTCTTCGGTTCCGCGAAAGTGAGAATGGATGCGAATGCGATAGGTTATACCGGTATGGCGGACGAAAGGGTGTTCACCACCCATCGCGACACGGTTCACCCGATGTATATTTACCGTTTGGGCGCTGTTGCCGGTGTGCCGTTTGAATTCATTTCCCGTTGGGACAGTGCGGGCACGTATGTGTATACCTATGAGATTCTGCAATGGGATTGCTTTGATGCGGATTCCTTAGAGACCATGACCTATATGCACAGCCCCATTTATGGTCGTGTCTCCAAAACCGGAGGTCGTCCGAAAGCGGTGTTATACAGAGACACCCTGATGATGCATGTGTATCCGCAATACCTGAACGAATGGGATTCCATTGAACTTTGTGCCAGCAATCTTCCGCGTGAATACAATGGCACGGGATACTGTGTGTCGGCCTCTTTAGGTACGGCTATAAGCGGTGGTCCGATTACGACTACCGCAAGGGACACCCTCATCATTCCGTTGAAGACCATCCACGGTATGGACAGTATTATCCATTTGGCTGTAAAAGTTCATCCGTCACATGTTACTTATTTTAAAGACACCTTGCGCGGCGTGGGAGCCTACAGCAACCACGGCTTCAACGAAGTGTTCAACATGCCGGGCCGCTATGTGCTGAGCCAGACGTTGACGAACACTTTCGGCTGCGACAGTGTGGTGACAGACAGCCTTGTCGTCGTTCCGACGCATCTGTTCGAAGACAGCGTGACCATCTGCTCTTCAGAGCTTCCGTACACATGGCGCGGCCGCACGCTTTCCGCTGCGAACACCTATTACGACTCCTTGAAGACGGCTATATACGCTGCGGACAGTGTGTATAAGATGATTTTGAAAGTGAAC
>JAGAEQ010000014.1 GCA_017613015.1 Bacteroidales bacterium
GTTTTCAAGAAAATCCGCAGGAAAGGCTACCAGAAAAAGAATGGGCACCGCCAGTACCTGAGCCAGATTCAGATTGAAAAAATCGAAGCCTAATCTCCAATTCACTTAAGTAGCAACAAAAAAACACAATAAAAGATGGCACATAAAAAAGGTGTGGGTAGTACCCAAAACGGTCGTGAATCCGAAAGCAAACGATTGGGCATCAAGATTTACGGTGGTCAATTCGCCAAAGCAGGCAACATCATCGTCCGCCAGCGCGGAACCTTGCACAGACCGGGCGACAACGTAGGTCTCGGAAAAGACCATACCATTTTCGCTTTGATCGACGGCACGGTGACCTTCAAGAAAAAAGCCCAGGGCAAATCCTACGTTTCGGTTTTGCCTATAGCGGAGGAGAACGCTTAAGCGGCATTCCCCTTCCCTGACAACACAAAACTGCACCCGGTGACAACCTTTGGTGCAGTTTTTGCATAGTTGTCCGGCACATTGTTCATTCATCTTCAAAAACATATCCGCATGAAAAAAACTGGTCTGCTTCTATTTGCCCTGGCGTTGGCCGGGCTGGGCATGAAAGCCCAATCGCTGGAGATTCGCGATTTCCAGGACACCAACAAAGTATACAAAAACGGGGACACCATCACGTTCTACATCAGCTCCCTCTCTGACAGCTACGAAAACTCCTTCGTCACGGTCAAGAACATCAGCGGGGACGAAGTGGTCACCAACCTGAGGCAGCGGGTGCTGAACCGTCTGGAGAACGCCGAATACGCTTTCTGCTACGGCAACTGCTATGAGGACAACAAAGCGGAAGTGATGGAAGGCAGCATGACGGTCGCCATCGCCGCCGGACAAATCACGGACGAGCTGTGCGTCATGGACTACAGCCCCAAAGGAAGCGCGGGAACCACCTATGTGCGCTACACCTTCTTCAACACCGCCGCGCCCGAGGACTCCGCCTGCGTGGTCCTCAAATACGACGACAGCAAGCTCAGCATCGCCCAGACGGCGAAAAACGGGGTGCGCCTCAGCTGCTACCCCAACCCCGCCCACCAGAGCGTCCAGATACGTCTACAGGGAGTCTCCGCCTTGCAGCAGCCCGTGCTGCGCATCTGCAACCTGCTGGGAACGGCACTCTGCGAGCAAACGCTCGGCGCAGAGGAGACCCAAGTGCGCGTGGACGTGAGCCAATGGAGCAACGGCATTTATTTCTACTCCATTCTGGACGGAAGCAAGAACATCGCAACCCAGAAAATGATTGTTTCTCATTAAACAAGCCATGCACAACGTATTAGTCACCGGAGGCTGCGGCTACATCGGGTCGCACACCGCCATCGCGCTGATGGAGGAGGGCTGCCGGGTGGTGATAGCCGACAACCTTTCCAATTCCGATGCCCGCAGCATAGACCGCATAGAGAAAATCACCGGCCTGCGTCCGGTGCTGGAGCGGACCGACATCTCCGACGCGGAGGCCTGCCACCAGCTGTTTGAACGCCACGCCATCGACGCCATCATCCATTTCGCCGCGCACAAGTACGTGAACGAATCGGTGCGGGAGCCCTTGCGCTACTACCGCAACAACTTCGTTTCCACCTTGAACCTGCTGAGGGAAATGCAGCTGCACCAGGTGCGCCATTTCATTTTCTCCTCGTCCTGCACGGTGTACGGGGAGCCGGACACCCTGCCGGTCACGGAGGAAAGCCCCGTGAAACAGGCCATGTCCCCTTACGGCAACACCAAACAGGTCATTGAGGAAATCCTCTCCGACTGCTGCAAAGCCGATGAGAACCTGCACGTTATCGCACTGCGTTACTTCAACCCCATAGGGGCGCACCCCTCCGGGGAAATCGGGGAGATTCCCCACGGCATTCCGCAAAACCTGCTGCCCTACCTGACCCAGACGGCCATCGGCATACGCGAATGCCTCTCGGTCTACGGCAACGACTACGACACGCCCGACGGCAGCTGCATACGCGACTACATCCATGTGTACGACTTGGCCAAGGCGCACGTCTGCGCCATGAACCGCATGATGCGGAAACAGCAGAAACAGAACTACGAGGTGTTCAATATCAGCACGGGCAACGGCTACACGGTGCTGCAACTGATCAAGACCTTTGAGAAAGTCAGCGGGAAAAAGCTGAACTACAAAATCGTCGGCCGCCGCGAAGGGGACATCCCCAAAATTTGGGCCGACACCCGCAAAGCCAATGAGGAACTGGGCTGGAAAGCCGCCTACGACCTGGAGGACATGCTGCGTTCCGCCTGGCAGTGGGAGCAACGCATGCAACAAGAAGGATAGCCCATGGCCTACGTTCTGGAAAACCGCAGCGTGACGGTCGCCGTCATCATTCCCTGTTACAAAGTGGAGGGATTCATACGGGAGGTGCTGGCCTCGCTGCCCGCCATGGTGGATTTCATCATCCCCGTGGACGACTGCTCCCCCGATGCGACGGGCCGTCTGTTAGACGAAGCCGCACAAGGGGATGCACGCATACGGGTGATTCACCACTCTCAAAACCAAGGCGTTGGAGGGAGCATGCGGAGCGGTTTCCGCGAAGCCCTGCGGCTTTCGGCAGACGTGGCGGTCAAACTGGACGGCGACGGGCAGATGGACGTGCGCTACTTGGAAAAAATGGTCGCGATGCTCGCCTCATCCCCCGCCTATGATTTTGTGAAAGGGAACCGTTTCCACGACCGGGGGCGTATAGGCGACATGCCCGTCATCCGGCGCATCGGCAACATGGGCATGAGCTTCCTGATCAAAATGGCGTCCGGCTACTGGAACATCAGCGACCCGGCCAACGGCTATTTTGCCATACGGACAAGCACCTTGGCGCAACTTCCCTTGGAAAGGCTCTCCCCCCGCTTTTTCTTCGAAAGCTCCCTGATCATCGAGCTGTACTACACCGGGGCGAAAATCAAGGACTTGGCCATGCCCGCCATCTACGGGCAGGAAAAATCCAACCTTTCCGTCTGCAAAACCCTGCTCACCTTCCCCTGGAAGCTGCAAAAAGCCTTTCTCCGCCGCATTTTGCTGCGGTATTTCATCTGCGACTTCAACATCAGCTCGGTCTACATCCTCACCGGTTTGCCCCTTTTCCTGTTCGGCGCCGTTTTCGGGCTGTGCAAATGGATTCACTACGCCGGTCTCCACACCCCCACCCCGACGGGGACCATCATGATTTCCGTGCTGAGCATCGTGCTGGGCTTCCAAATGCTGCTCGCCTCCATACAGTACGACATCACCGCCGGGAACCCTTTTGAAAAAGAGGAATAGCGTTTTTTTTCGAAAATCTCCCTTCGGAAAGCGGTCCAAACGTTTTTTTTCGTATTTTTGCAGATTGTGAAAATACAATCCATGGATATAAACGTATATTCTGAAATTGGTAAACTTCAAGGGGTTATACTTCATCGTCCGGGCATAGAACTGGAGCGTATGACCCCAGAGAACATCCATGAGGCCCTTTATAGCGACATTCTGTCAATGGACATTGCCCAACGGGACTACGCCAGCTTCGAAGGCGTGCTGCAAAAATGCGCCTCGGTCTTTTATGTCCGGGATTTGCTGGTCAAAGTGTTGGAAAACAAGGAAAACCGACACCAGCTGACCGAAGGGGTCTGCGCCCTGCACGGCGTTTCACTGCAAGACACCCTCGACGCGCTTTCTCCCGAAGCCTTGGCTTCCGTGCTGATTGAAGGCTACGGGGAAACGGACGCTTCAGGCAAGCGCAGCTTCCCCATCCCGCCGCTGTACAATCTCTATTTCACCCGCGACGCCTCCGTCTCCGTATACGGCAAGGTGCTGGTCAACCACATGCGCCATGCGGTGCGGGGCCGGGAATCCCTGCTGATGGATTGGATTTTCCGCCAGGCTTTTCATGCGGAGACCTTCCGGACCGCCTCCCCTTCCCACTACCTCGAAGGGGGCGACGTGCTGATTGCCCGGGAGGACGTGCTGCTGATCGGTCAGGGCGACCGCACCTCCAAAGCGGCCATTGACGACATAGTGCAAGGCTTTGTGCAGGCAAAAAAACAGCAGACCATTGTGGTGCAGGAGCTTCCGCTAAAACCGGAAAGTTTCATCCATTTGGACATGGTGTTCACCTTTTTGGACAAAAACGCCTGCGCCTGCTACCTGCCGATTGTCGCGCAAAGCAGTCCTTTCCACACCACCCGCATCCGCATAGCGGACGGTAAGGTGACCTACCACGAGCATGCGCACCTCTTGGACGCGCTGAAAAGCCTGCATTTCGACCTGGAGCCCGTTTCCTGCGGCAACCCGGAGGACAACTGGAGCCAGCAGCGGGAGCAATGGCACAGCGGCGCGAACTTCTTCGCCCTGGCCCCCGGAAAAGTCATAGGGTACGAGCGCAACCGCCAAACCATTGCGCAATTAGCCCGCCACGGCTTCGATGTGGTTCCGGCGGAGGACATTGTCAGCGGAAAGGACCACATCGACAGGCACAGCCGCTGCGTCGTCACCCTGCATAGCGACGAGCTGCCCCGCGGCGGCGGCGGCGGACGCTGCATGACCATGCCCGTAAACAGAGAAAACGTAAGTTGGTAACATCCAAACAGAGATAAACGATGAACATGAAAAACCGGAATTTGATTTCCATCACAGACTACAGCAAAGAGGAATACATCCACATTCTTGACCTGGCCGAGACCTTCGAGAAAGAACCGGTGCAGAACATCGCCCAAGGGAAAGTCGTGGCCACCCTGTTCTTCGAGCCGTCCACGCGGACACGCCTCAGTTTTGAAAGCGCCGCCAACCGTTTAGGGGCCAAAGTCATCGGATTTTCCGACGCCTCCAACTCCAGCACGGCGAAAGGGGAAAGCTTAGCCGACACCATCCGCACGGTCTCCTGCTACGCCGACCTCATCGTGATGCGGCATCCGTTGGAAGGAACGGCCCGCCTGGCTTCGGAAGTGGCCACGGTGCCTGTCATCAACGCGGGGGACGGGGCCAACCAGCACCCCACCCAGTGCATGCTGGACCTGTATTCCATACGGAAAACCCAAGGTACGCTGGACAACCTCAACATCGCCATGGTCGGGGATTTGAAATACGGGCGCACCGTGCACTCCCTCGTGGAGGCCATGTGCCACTTCAACACCACCTTCCACCTGGTTTCCCCGGAAAGCCTGAAGCTGCCGAGCACCGTCAAGATGCACATCAAGGAGAAGAACCTGAAATACTACCAGTACACCACCATCGCCGAGGCGGTGGACAAAGCGGACATCCTGTACATGACCCGGGTGCAGCGCGAACGCTTCCTCGACATCCAGGACTACGAAAAGGTGAAAAACTCCTGCATTTTGGACAAATCCATGCTGGAGCACGTGAAACCCAACATGAAAGTTTTGCACCCCCTGCCCCGTGTCAATGAAATCAACACCGACGTGGACCCCATGCCCCAGGCGTATTATTTCCAGCAGGCACAGAACGGGGTGTATGTTCGTCAGGCATTAATAGCCGCCATTTTAGGATTAAAATAACATCGCCATGAAGAAAAAAGAGCTTGTCGTCTCCGCCATTCAGAACGGAACCGTTATCGATCATATCCCTTCGGACAAATTATTCCAAGTCATTAAAATACTGAACCTTCAGGACGGGAAGGACCAAATGCTGTTCGGCACCAACCTGGAGAGCCAGAAACTGGGGAAAAAAGCCATCATCAAAATACAGAACCGCTTTTTTGAGACCAGCGAAATCAACAAAATCGCCATCGTCTGCCCCACGGCGACCCTGACCATCATCAAGGACTACGAAGTGGTGGACAAGCGCATCCCCTCCCTCCCGGACGAGTTCGAGGGCATCGTGAAGTGCTACAACCCCAAATGCATCACCAACCACGAGAACGTCACACCGAAATTCAAAGTGCTGGACAAACAGGAAATCAAGCTGCAATGCCACTACTGCCAGCGCATCACCAAAGAAGAAACCCTTAGCTTTCTGTAGAGATGACACCAATGCCAGCCTTTTCGGCCAAACAAATCGCCAAATTCATTGACGGAACGATTGAAGGGGACGCCAACACCACCGCCGAATGCTTCGGACAGTTGGACCATTGTCCGGACCACGCCCTTTCCTTCCTGATTGAGCCCAAATACGAGCAAAGCCTGTACACCACCAATGCCAGCATTGTCATTGTTTCCCAGGATTTTGTACCCAAAGAGGAAGTTCCATGCACCCTTATCCGCGTGGAAAACCCGAAAAAAACCTTCATCACCCTGTTGCAGTTCTATGAGGATCTGAAACCCAAACGTTTGGGCATCAGCAAGCAGGCCATCATCGACAAAACCGCCGTCATCGGACAGGGCGTGTACATCGGGGCCGGAGCCGTGGTGGAAGAAGGGGTTGAAATTCAGGACGACGCCAAAATCTACCCGCAAGTCTACCTCGGCAGCAACGTCACCGTCGGTGAAAACACCATCATCTACGCCGGGGCGAAAATCTACGAGGGCTGCCATATCGGAAGCAACTGCGTCATCCATTCGGGCGCGGTGATCGGAGCGGACGGCTTCGGATTCATGCCAGACGAGAAGGGCAACCTCATCCGCATCCCCCAGATGGGCACGGTGATTCTGGAAGACGACGTGGAAATCGGCGCCAACACCTGCGTGGACCGTGCCATGTTAGAAGCCACCATCATCCGCAAAGGAAGCAAACTTGACAACTTGGTGCAAATCGCCCACAACTGCCACATCGGCGAGCATACGGTCATGGCGGCAGGATGCGGCGTGGCCGGATCGGTGCACATCGGAAACCACTGCGTTTTCGGCGGACAGGTCGGTGTCAAGGACCATGTGCAGATAGGAAACCACGTGCAAGTGGCGGCGCAATCCGGCATACACCGCAACGTCAAGGACAAGATGCGGCTGATCGGCTCCCCCGCCATGGACGCCAAATCGGGCATGAAAGTGTTCGGAAGCATACCCTATCTTCCCAAACTCATTGAGCGAGTGGACCGCATGGAAAAGGAAAAACCGACGGAAAAACCTAAAGAAGCATAAACTAAGGAATGTACGTCTCCAACAAAGCGCAAATGCCGTGAGGAACAATCACGGCATTTTCCATACTTGCCGGAAGCAGCACGCACTCCCCGGCCCGTATGCTTTCCGACTCCGTTTCGTCGTATCGGATTTCCGCACTGCCTGACACACAGACATACAGCACAAAACTGTCCATGGCGACATAGATTTTCTCCACGGGCTTGTCAAATTCCACATAACGGGTGACAAAATAGGGGCATCGCACCAGGTCACAGGTCTGGTTACGCTGCGGGCTGTAGGCCACGGCGCCGCCTTCGGCATCTTCAAAATCAATGGCTTGCAAGGCCTCTTCCACATGCAGCTCCCGAGGATTCCCCTCCGCGTCCCGGCGGTTGTAGTCGTACAAACGGTAGGTGATGTCGGAAAGCTGCTGTATTTCAGCCAACAGAATACCTTTTCCTATGGCGTGCACCTTGCCTGCGGGAATGTAGAACACCGAACCCGCCTGCACCGGATGGTAGCGCAAGGCCTCCTCCACCCGGTTTTCCGCCACGAAGCGGCGCAAGTCCTCCGCCTGCATTTTACGGTTGAAACCCACGTTGATGCGTGCGCCGGAATCAGCCTGGATGACATACCACATTTCGGTCTTGCCGTTGAACTCGCCCAATTCCTTCGCCATGGCATCCCCAGGATGCACCTGTACCGACAAATCATCCTGTGCGTCAATAAATTTGACCAATAAAGGGAAGGCCGCCCCGTAGGTATGGAAAACCTTCTCCCCGACCAAATCGCCCATGTACACTTCAATCAGCTCGTTCAGCGTATTGCCGGCCAAAAAGCCGTTGGTCACCACGGAAGGCTCCTCGTCAAAGCCGGACACCTCCCAGGATTCGCCACAGCGGGACATGTCGCAGCCCTCCTTGTGCAAAAGGGTGCGGAACTTCTCCCCGCCCCAGATCTTTTCCTTGTAAACCGCTTGGAATTTCAGTGGATATAACATGTTCAGGATAATTTTCGCTTATAGTCCTCGTAGTCGAAGGTGCGCAGCATTTCCAGCTCGTCCCGCTCCGTCCACACGGCGATAGACGGATGGCGCACCCCGTTGAAAAAGGTGGTTTTCACCATGGTATAATGAATCATGTCGTCAAAAATCACCTTTTCCCCTATTTCCAAAGGCTCGTCAAAGGCATAGTCGCCCATGCCCATGTAATCACCAGCCAAACAAGAGTTTCCGCCCATACGGTAGACAAAACGGTCGCCCGGCTTCGGATCCCGCGCACCCAGAATTACCGGCTTGTAGGGCATTTCTATGCAATCCGGCATGTGGCAGGCGAAGGACACGTCCAGCATGGCGATGTGGAAGTCCTTGCGCGGCAGCACATCACAGACCGTGGAAACCAAGTAGCCCGTATGCAGCCCGACGGCCTCGCCCGGCTCCAATATCACGGACTCCAAATTCGGGTAACGCTGACGGAAATTCTTCAGAATCCGCACTAAACGCTCCACGTCGTAGCCGTCCTGGGTAATCCAGTGGCCGCCGCCCATGTTGACCCAGCGCACCTGACGTATCCAGTCCCCGAACTTGGCCTCCACCGCTTGCAGCGTGCGTTCCAGCACATCGCTGCCGTTTTCGCACAAAGCGTGAAAATGCAGGCCTTCAATACCTTCCGGCAAAGATGCGCCGCACTGTTCCCGGGTCATGCCCAAACGGGAGTCCGGCAAGGCCGGATTGTACAAATCGGTCTCCACCTCGCTGTATTCCGGATTGATGCGCAAGCCCATGGAAACGGCTTTTCCGCTCTGCCTGACACGGGGAAAGAACCGCTGATATTGAGAAAGGGAGTTGAATGTCAAGTGTTTGCTGTACATCAGCAGGGTGTCGAAACTTTCCTCTTCGTACACAGGGCAGTAGGTGTGCGCCTCCACGCCCATTTCCTCCGCAATCAGCCGCGCCTCGTTCAGGGAGCTGGCGGTGGCGCCGTCCAAATAACCGGCCAGCATGGGAAAGGCATGCCAGAAGGCAAAACCCTTGAGCGCGCAAATAATCTCCACACCGGCGGCTTCCCGCACCAAACGCAGAATCTCCAGATTGATGCGCAGCGCCGCTTCGTCCAACACATAACAGGGGGAGGGAATCTCCTCAAAACGGATAGCCATGTTTACTTTATATAAATAATGGAAAGCACTTCTTCACAATAATATACGGAACCCGGATAGCTGTCGGTGTAATCGATGTTCATCCAATAGTCGCCGTTTTTGTCCAAGCGGTAATAGATGCGCTTCTCACCTATCTCCTCCTTGAACAGGGCGTACACCGCGCTCACGTAGCGGTCGAAACTGTTCTGGTCGCCGCAAAACAGCTCCGGATACACATGCCCCGGGGCCCACACAATGCGCACCGACGCGCCAATGGCCTCCAATACGGACGCCATCAGTATTGAATGGTCGTCGCAGTCCCCGGCCATGAGGGCGATGCTTTCGGTGGGGTCGGCGAAATAGTCAAAACCTTTGGGGTCCTTCACGTACTTGTACTGCTCCTTGATGGACTTGATCAGGGAAAACTGCCGGCAAATCTGCCCGTATTTGCTGTAATAGTCATCGAAATACAGCAGTGAGTTGCGCACGGCGAAACGCCTCACCTCCGGATTGGTGTAGTCCACCTTCTGCTGTATGCGCTGTTGCAGCGAAATGTGCGGACTGGCCACGCCTTCCGCCAGCTTGATTTCCACCCGGGAGGAAATGCGGTTGCGGGCATGGGTGAAATACTGGCACACGCTCTGGAAAAGCATGGGATAGCCCCAGCCCACAAACAGCGGAAACAGCAGGGACACCGCCGACAGACCCAGAACGACACGCCGCCACTGGGCGGGCAGCCACAGGTTCAGCAGGCAGAGCAGCAAGGCGGTCAGCGGCCACAGCAGAAAAAACTCCGCCTGCACCTCGCCGATGAAGAAAGGCGGGACAAACTGCACCAGCACCGCCGTCAGCAGAAAGGATAGCGCGACCGCAGCCGCATAACGCGCCAGCTGTCGTTTTCCGGACAGGCGGCCATTCGTCTTCTCCCTCTTTTTCTGCTTTTTCGACAAGGTTTTTACGCTTTGGTGTACAGACTGCAAAGGTAGCTGAAAAATGCGTACCCTTCCCCCTTTCCGCAGAAATTAAATTATTCCGCCCGGACAAAACGGCAACGCCCGTCCTCCAAACGCAACACATAAAAAGGCGCTTCCGGCATGGGGAAATAGTCCGGATTTAGCCCGTTCCGGTAGAGAAACACCCACCACGGGACAAAGGCCACGCGGTCAGTCGCCTGCATTTCAGGGGCTTGCAGCAGCGAAGCATCCTCATACACAAACAGGTTGGAACATTGCTCCTTGCCTCTTTTGCCGGTGATGTACAGCATGGACTCTATGCCCGTTCCCCAGGCGTAGTCTATGCCCAATGCGGCCGCATCCTCCTTGGAGACAAAGACTTTCCTCACTCCTTCCTGTCGGGCCTCCGCCATCACGGCATCCATGGCTTGCAGGCGGTCGGCATAGCCCGCCGCCTTATGTCCCATACGCACAAAGGTAAGTGCCAGCAGCA
>JAGAEQ010000015.1 GCA_017613015.1 Bacteroidales bacterium
GTAAGTGCCAGCAGCAGCGACAGCGCCACAACCGCCACCTTGTGCGCCGAAGGTTTCCACGTCGGCATCACCTCCCGCACAAAGGGCAGTCCGGTGAACATCGCCACGGGCAGGAAGGAGCGCTCCATCGCAATCGGGCCGTCCCCGGCAAAGTAAATCCACAGCGTGATGAAAAGGAAACCTATATTAAACCCTATGTAAAACAGGGATTTCCACACCATTTTACGCCGAATGTACCAAACGGAAGTCCAGCCAAACAGCAGCACAGGCAGGTAATACAGGGAAAAAAGATGGTCTTTGAAAAAATGCAGGCTGCCGAAATGCCAGAAATCGGGCAGCTTGGAAAGCAGCTCCGGCAAGGGCAGCAGGAAGGTGGCGTCCCTTCCCCCCTCGGCGGGCAGCGTAAACTTCAAGGCTTCCGCCAACCCGAAGACAAGGAGCGCGAAAACCGTCTCCCAACGCCAGTGGAAAGATTCGTCCACCCACACATACAGCCACACAAAAGCCAAAAAAAACACCGCCACCGGATGGATGAAGGCGCAGAAGAAAGCCACCAGCGCCAAGGCTGCGGCATGGCAGAGCGCAGCGGCCTTGGAGGCCGTGCGGCGGCGGTAGGCCAGCAGCGCATACAGCAATGCGGCGGCAAACAGCAGCTGAAAGGTTTCGGAAATGCCGTGCATAAAAGTGTGGCACATGCAGAGCAAGGGCAGCAGCATGGCCAAAGCCGTGCGCCCGTCCTTGAGCAGGTGAAGCGTCAGCAGGTAACAGGCGTAAGCTATCAGCACAAAGGAAACGGAATAGGCCACCAAAATGGCCCCCAAGGGCAGATGCAGCTTCAGAAACAGCAGCGGCAGCAGTTCGGAGACCACCATGCTGCGCCTTCCGTCATTAATGGTGAAAAAGCCGGAATTGATGAGATCAAACAGCTGATAGGCCGAATCCATGTAGCAAACCCTCGGATAAGCCCAAATGACGGCAAACAGCAGCAGCAGCAAAAGGAAGAAATGACCGGTGAGGCGGTAAGCCAAACTTTCTCTAAACTTCATGGTATCCATTGTTTTCATCAGACAAATGGGCAGGACGCAGCAAATCCTCCACCGTTTTCACCGGGGAGAAGGTGGTCAGCGGAACCGCCACAAATAACGTTATCCAGTCCGACATGGAGCCATTCCACAGGCCAGGATGCTCCAAGACCTTGATATTCTTTCCTTCCGCAGATTTCTGCGCCGTAAAATAGCGGTCCACGTCCACGTGGCGGAGCAAGTCGTAGGGGTGGCCGTGGAGGTCTTTCAGCCCGCACACCAGATCCACCGGATTGAAGTAGCGGGAATCCTCCAACACCTGCCGCTGCGCCGCGTCGGAGAGGTCCATTTCAGCGGTCTCCACGATTTGCAGGCTTTGTACGCCCTGCGCGTCCGCGACCCAAAAGGGGCCTCCGCCGGGCTCCTTTTCCCTCGGCACCATGCCGCAGACCCGTATCGGACGATGCAGGTAACACTGGCAGAAACGCCGGCGCTCCTCCGGCCCGAAGGAGGCATAGCCTTCGGGAAAAGCGGCGGAGAGCGTATCCCTCAGCAAGCTTTCCGCCGAGGCAAGCGCTTCCGCGGACGCGTCTGCTTCCAGGCGGCGAAGCGCCTGGAAGCAGCCCTGCTGCACCCGCAGCAGCAGGGCTGCAAGACATTTCTTATACGTATAGGTGTCCGCCTTGCGGGCATCCAAGGTCACGTTGTCAATGTTTTTGATGAACACCACGTCGGCATCCAGGCGGTTCAGGTTATGCAGCAGGCTGCCATGGCCTCCCGGACGGAAAACGACGCGGCCTTCCGCATCACGCAGCAATTCCCCGGACTCGGTCAGGGAAACGGTGTCGGTGTACGGAAGCTGCTCGGAGAAATCCACTTCGTAGCGGCAGCCGCTCAGGCCTTCGTAGCGGGGTTTCAGGCTTTCGGCCAAGGCGCGGAAAGCCGCCTCATGCTCCGGCGACACGGTGAAATGCAGGCACACCCGCCCGTCGCTGCAAGCCGCATAAGCCGCCGCCTCCACAAAATGCTCCTCAAAGGCGGTGCGCACACCGTCCGCATAGCGGTGGAAAGGAAGCAAGCCCTTGGGGGTCTGTCCGTAATGCAGGCCCTCCGGCGAAAGCAGGTAGGCAATCATTTTCCTGCAGTCGCCCGACTGACGCAGCTTTTCCGGCAAAAGCGGATAAAACGGGTAACGCGGCAGCTGCTTCGCCACCTCCTCCGTTTCGGCGGCGGAAAAGCCGTCCGCAGCGTACCATTTTTTGAACATGCGGGTGGCGGCGCCGGAAGCCGGCACGAATTTCAAAAGTTTTTTCCCTTGCGCAAGGGTCTCATACTCCGCCACCAAGGTAGCCGTCTCCGCTTCATTCAGCACGCGGATACCGTCCCCCGGCAGGGCGGGACGCAACACGGCCAAAGGCTGGCGGGTTTCCGTCAGGCGGCGGCACTGCGCTTCGATTGTTTCAGCCTTCATGCCTCTCTCTAGGCACTGGGCGATGTCTTTTTCCGTTAGTTTCATACTGCAAATATCTGAAATTTTCACATGTGGGAAAGCGGCGGCGGAAAAATTCCGGCCACGAAGCTTTCCGTAAAATTCTAATGCGCTTCCAACCAATTGTTTCCGTAACGCATATCCACTTCCAAAGGAACGGAAAGGGGCAAGGCCTCCAGCATGGCTTTTTCCACTATCTCCCCCACCGCCTCCAGCTCGGGCCGGTACACATCCAGCACCAGTTCGTCATGCACTTGCAGCACAATGCTCGACTGCAGGCCCTGCCGCTCCAGCTCCCGGTACACACGGATCATGGCCAGTTTGATCATGTCCGCGGCAGAACCCTGCACCGGCGCGTTGATGGCATTGCGCTCCGCCACACCCCGGACCACCGCATTGTGCGAACGGATGTCGGGCAGGTAGCGGCGGCGGTGGCACAAGGTCTCCACATAGCCGTGCTCCAGGGCGAAGGCTTTCTGGCTCTCCATGTAGCGGCGTATGCCCGGATATTTCTCAAAATATTGGGTGATGATGTCGGCGGCCTCCTTGCGGGCGATGCCCAAACGTTCGGAAAGCCCGAAGGCCGACATGCCGTAGATGATGCCGAAATTCACGGTTTTCGCTTGGCGGCGCATCTCCTTGCTCACCTCGTCCATGGGGACGTTGTAGATTTTGGCGGCGGTCGCGGTATGGATGTCGGAGCCTTCGCGGAAAGCCTGTATCATCCCCTCGTCCCCGCTAAGCGAAGCCATGATGCGCAATTCAATCTGAGAATAGTCGGCGGCTAACAGCACATGCTCCCCGTCCGCAGGCACAAAGGCCTTGCGGATTTCCCGGCCCTCGTCGTTGCGCACCGGGATGTTCTGCAAATTGGGATTGCTCGAACTCAGCCGCCCCGTCGCCGTAATGGCCTGGTTGAACGAGGTGTGCACCCTGCCGGTCAAAGGGTTCACCAATTGCTGGAAGGCATCGGTGTAGGTGGATTTCAGTTTTTGAAGACCTCTGTAATCCAATACCTTCTGTACAATCGGGTGTTTGTGCAGCAATTTTTGCAGCACTTCCTCCCCGGTCTGGTACTGCTTGGTTTTGGTCAGCTTGGCGTTCTCAATGACGTGCAGCTTTTCAAACAAAATCACCCCTAACTGTTTGGGCGACGCGATGTTGAAAGGCTCTCCGGCCAGCTGGTGTATTTCGTTCTCCAAGGCGCTGATACGCTCCTGCAATACCGCGGAATAGGTTTTCAGATAGGCGACATCCACCCGCACGCCGCGCCGTTCCATGGCGGAAAGCACCGGCACCAAAGGCATTTCAATGTGCTCGAACAGGGCGTTCACCTCCCTTTCCTCCATCAGGGGACTGAAGCGGCGGTAGAGCCGCAAAGCCGTGTCCGCCTGCTCACAAAGGGCGTCTGTCGCAGGGGCCGCCCCGCTTGCCGAAGGCAGCATGTCGTAGGACAAGTACTGGTAGGACAAGGCGTCCAAACGATGCCGCTGCTCCGGCTCCAGCACATAATGGGCCAGCAGCACGTCAAAGCAAGGCGCTTCGATGCGCACCCCGTACAGAGCCAAGGCCTGTAGGGAAAGCTTCAAATCGTAGGTGATTTTCCGTACCTCCTCGGAGGCGAACAGCGGCTGCAAGGCCGTCAGCCACATCCGGGCCTCCTCCGCCTCCGCGGGCAGGGGCACGTAAAAGGCCTTTCCCTCTTCCGTGCAGAAAGCCACCGCCTTGACCTCCGCCACCAAAGAGCCCGAAGTTTCCGCCTGCACCGCAAACGCCACGTCGGGGGAAGCGGAAAGCGCCACACCCATTTCCAGCAGGGAAGGGAAATCCCTCACCTCCACATAGGTGTGGGGCGTGTTGTGCAGGTTAGGGGAAGCGGCTTCGTCCGCCGCTTCGGAGGGGAACAGCTCCAGCATGCCCGAAGCCTCCCGGGGCTCCACGGCGGCGTAATCCGACTGTATCCGTTTCAGCAGGGTGCGGAACTCCAGCTCCTCCATCACGGGGCGCAAGAGCGTGAAATCGGGCGTCTGCATGCGGAAAGACGTTTCGTCCCAGGTGAGGGGCACATCTAACATAATGGTCGCCAACTGTTTGGAAACCAAAGCATCCTCCCGACCGTCCACGATTTTCTGCTGCAATTTCGGATTGGCAATCTGCGCGGCGTTTTCCAGCATGTTCTCAATGGAGCCGAACTGGGAAATCAGCTTACGGGCGGTAACCTCCCCCACCCCCTTGATGCCGGGGATGTTGTCGGAGGCGTCCCCCCACAGGCCCAGCAGGTCAATCAGCTGGTCCGGGTGGCTGATGCCGTATTTCTCACAGATTTCCGGCACGCCTAATATACTGGCCCCGCCACCCGCGTGCGCCAGCTTGTACATGAAAATATGCTCCGAGACCAATTGGCCGTAATCCTTGTCGGCAGTCACCATATAAACCTCAAAACCTGACTGTTCCGCCTTTTTTGCCAAGGTGCCGATGATGTCGTCGGCCTCGTAGCCGGGCAGTTCCAGCAAAGGGATGCGGAAAGCGGCAATCAGCTGGCGTATGTCCGGCAGGCAGGCCACAATGTCCTCGGGCGTGCTTTCCCGGTTGGCCTTGTAGGCGCTGTAATCCGTATGGCGCAAGGTCGGGCCGAAGCTGTCGAAGGCCACCCCGATGTGGGAAGGACGCTCCTTGCGTATGATTTCATACAAACTGTTGGCGAAGCCCAGCGCCGCCGAAGTGTTCTTGCCTTTGGAATTGATGCGCGGATTTTTGTTCAAGGCATAGTATGCCCTGTATATCAGCCCCATGGCGTCAATCAAAAAGATTTTTTTCTGTTCTTGTCCCATCGTCATAGAAAGTATGGAAAAAACGTTAGCGCCCGAAGGCGACCAAAGCGCAAAAGTACTAAAAATCCCTTTGTGGCAAGGAAAAAAAATGTGGGTAAGGCCTTTGAAAACATATTGTTTTTTATGTTACTTTTGTATGCTTGGACTCTTGGAAAGCTTCCGGCGTCCGGCAATGCGGTAAAATTTATCTAACAACAAGAAATTCAATTAATTATCATTTAACACCAAAAGCTTTATGAAAAAATTGCTATCCTTTTTCTGCGTGCTTTTCCTCTTTGCGGGAAACCATGCGGTGCAAGCGGCCGACAGCGTATCGGTCAAAAACATGAACTACGCCTATCTGAACACCGGTTCTTTCCCGGTGAAGGTGCAGGACTCCCTCGTCTATTCCACCCCGCTGCTGAAAGACCTGGAGAGGGGACACGTCGCCAAAGGCTACGCCTTCACCCTGACAGAGGACAAACTCCTTGAGTTCTCCGCAAACACCTCTTTGAAGACTTCCTTCAATGCTTACATCTACCTGTTAGACAACCAGTACAACGTCATTCAATACAGATGGACCGGCGATGGCAGCCTCCTATCCTACCTGAAAGCCGGATCCTATTACCTGTTGTTTGCGCACAGCTACTACGGGAAGCCCTCCACTTCAAACCACTATTGGTACGAGCTCACCGTCAACGCCTACAGCAACACTGCCGATTTCGCCCACCTCACCTACAAGCAGCTTAACGTGCCCGACACCCTGACCGATTCGCTGACGACGGACGAGCCCTTGCTAACCGAAGAAAGGATAGGCCATTACGCCAAGGGATACCAGTTCCAAGGCACCAAGGACCAATACATTTCCATCAGCCTTAATGCGAAGCCTCTTGACGAGTACCTCTTCCTGCTGGATGCGAATCACCGCATCCTCAACCGAAATGACGACGATCTGTACAACGACTGCCGCATCGTCACCAAACTGCCCGCCACCGGCACCTATTACGCCGTTGTCTCCTCTTTCTCCAAGCTTGCAACCGGCAGCTACGATCTGGTTATCGGAACGTTTTCGGAACTTCCCGTCTACTACATCGATGCCCTGAACGGCAACGACACCGCCAGCGGCCGCTCCGTGGAGAACGCGCTGCGCAGCTTGGACACGGCCTTAGCCCGCACCCAGGGAGTGGGCACCTTCTACCTGACGGAGGACTATACCTTCGGCACTAACTACCAGGAACTCTTCTGCACCTATGCCAACATCTACCCCTACGGCAAGGACATCCGCCTCTCCATCCAAAGCGATTTTGATGAGATTGTGCTTGAAGCGACCAACCTCCTCCGTTTCGGAGAGGCCAACGGCAGCCACTTCTTCCTCATCGATTCGGCCAGAAACACCGAGATGGACGGACTCCTCTATGGCTATGATGGCGGTCTGCTGGAAGTCAGCAACCTCAAAGTCACCAACAGCGTCTTCACCGACGACCCCCTCTTTGAGGGAGACAGCGCGGTCTTCCGCAACTGCACCTTCAGCAAAGACACCCTGTACCAATTATATTATGGCGGCCACATCAGCCTGTACAACACCGACATCAGCGGAAACACCTTTAGCTCTTATTTTATTGAAATAGAAGAATGGTACACCACACCCACATTCCGCATGGAAGGAGGCAAAATCACAAGCAACACCTTTGCTTACAATCAATTCTGGCTCCAAGGAAACATTGAACTGGTCAGCGGCCAATACAAGTACAACCGCTACACCGGCTATTCCTCCCTGCCCGTCTTTCCCGTGAACATGGGCGGCATCTTTGTCTACAATGGAACGCTCACCTTAGGCGCCGCCTTCACCATGGATGTCAACAACTACATTTTCCTCGGGGACACGAACGCTGTCATCCGTGTAACCGAGAACCTCCGCGACAACGCCGCCCAGATTGTACCGATGGATTATGACAACTTGGGCTATGCCAACGGAAGGAGAATCTTAACGGGAACGGACGCGCTGCTGGCCGCCAACTTCCAGAAATTCCTTGTCGCCCAATTGGACGAAAAGGTCTGGTTCCTGCTGCCCAACGGAAGGCTTTCCGACACCGAGGTCAAGGTGAAAGAGGCCGGAAAGACCCTTTGCAGCATTTACCCCAACCCCACCCAGGGCATGGCACGCATTCAGTTTGAGCAGGAAGTGACCGAGCTGCGCATCATGGACATGCAGGGCAAGGTGCTGCACCGCCAGGCCGTAAGCGGCGAGGAAGCCGTGATTGACCTGCAGGCCTACGCCAAGGGGATGTATTTCATCCAGTTCCGCAACAACCAACAGGTGGTCGGTCTGCAAAAAGTGATCAAGAAATAAGGTTTTTTCCACCCATACAGAGGGCATGCCGCAAGCATGCCCTTTTTTTGTTCCGGAAACGGAAAATTTTTATGCTCCGGCATGGGCTACGTATTGGGATTTTATGGAAATTTGCATTCTTTGGAATTTCGGAAGAAAACGTATTCCCTTTTAACAAAAAACACGAAACAATGCTTAATTTAGAAAGAGTTACAGCTTTAGAGAAACAAGCCGAACAAACCCGCAGGGACATTTTGCGCATGGTGCACGCCGTACAATCCGGACATCCGGGCGGCTCCTTGGGATGCGCCGATTTTCTGACCGCCCTTTTTTCGGAGGTCATGCAGCGCGACCCCGCCGGTTTCCGCGCGGACGGCAAGGGACAGGACATGTTTTTCCTCTCGAACGGGCACATCACACCGGCTTTGTACAGCTGTCTGGCCCGCGCCGGTTATTTTGACGTCAGCGAACTGGCCACTTTCCGCAAATTGGGCAGCCGCCTGCAAGGGCATCCCTCCGTGCACAGCGGGCTTCCGGGCGTGCATGTCGCCTCCGGATCGCTCGGACAGGGCACTTCGGTCGCCATAGGCGCCGCCGAAGCCAAGAAACTGAACGGGGACAAGGGGATAGTGTATGTGCTGGCCGGAGACGGCGAACTGGACGAGGGGCAGAACTGGGAAGCCTTCATGTACGCCGGAGCCAAAGGCGTGGACAACCTCATTGTCACCATTGACTACAACAAGAAACAGATTGACGGCAGCACGGACAAGGTGATGAACCTTTTGGACCTGAACGCCAAATTCAAGGCTTTCGGTTTCGAGACCTTTGAAGGGAACGGCAACTGCATGCGCGAGGTGCTTTCGGTGCTGGAGCAGGCGAAGGCCGCTTTGGGCAAAGGCCGCCCCGTCGCTTTCCTGATGCACACCGAAATGGGCTGCGGCGTGGACTTCATGACCGGCACCCACAAATGGCACTGCACCCCTCCCAACGACGAGCAGCTGAAGGCCGGACTGGCGCAACTGGAGGAGACCCTCGGCGATTACTAACCTCCCGCCCCCATCCGTATGAAACGCTTGGACAGATACGTGCTGAAAACGTACATCGGACCCTTCTGCATGACGTTTTTGGTCGTGGTGTTTATCTTTCTGATGCAATTCGTATGGAAATACATTGACGATCTGGTCGGCAAGGGCTTGGAGTGGACCGTACTGCTGAAACTCATGGGCTACACCGCCATCACTTTCATACCCATGTCCCTGCCTCTGGCGCTGCTGCTTTCGGGCCTGATGACCTTTGGCAACATGGGCGAGCGTTTCGAACTGACCGCCATGAAATCCACGGGGATTCCGCTCTACCGCATCATGCTTCCCCTGATTTTCTTCACCATCGGCTGCTCCGCAGGCAATTTCTTTCTTTCCAACAACCTGGTGCCTTACGCCAATCTGAAAAGCACCATGCTGCTGCGGGACATTCGCTCCCAAAAGCCCGCGCTCAGCATAGACGAGAAAGTGTTTTACAAAGGCATTGACAATTACGTCATTCGCATAGGGGAAAAGGAGAAGGACAACCAAACGGTGCACGACGTGCTGATTTACGACCACAGCAACGGAAGGAACACGGCGCGGCTCACCCACGCGGACCACGGAAGCATGGTGATGGACGAGCAGAAACAGCTGCTGGTGTTCACCTTGTACGACGGCTTCTATTTCGACGAGGACATGCAGAACAGCAACGAGTCCCCGGAAAGACGGATGGTGATGCGCGGCACCTTCGCCAAGCAGACCGTCCGCTTCGACCTTTCCTCCTTCCAGTTCAGCCGCAGCGACGAAGGGGTGTTCAAAACCAATTTCACCGCCCTGAACGTGGTGCAGTTAGACCGTTTCATTGACTCCATACGGGGGGACATGACGCAGGAAAGGGAGCTGCTGGGAACCAGCCTGCTGTCGCGTTTCCGTTCCTTGGAGGCCTGCGTCTCGGACAGCACGCTGCGCACCCCCGACACCGCCATTGTCAAAACCCTGAGCGTGCCGCAGCAGAGCAGCAAGGCGAGCGTCGCCCTGCAACTTTTCCGGGAACAACAGGGAAGCATTGAGTTCTACAACATGGATCTGGCCAACCGCAACGAGCAGCTGTGGCGCTACGAAATCGAGTGGCACCGCAAATTCACGCTCTGCTTAGCCTGCCTCATCCTTTTCTTCATCGGGGCGCCCTTGGGCTCCATCATCCGCAAGGGCGGCATAGGCGTCCCCCTGACCGTCAGCATACTGATTTTTGTGTTCTACTGGGTGCTTTCCACCATAGGGGAGCGCATGGCCCGCGTCGGCAGCCTTTCGGCGGCCTGCGGCATGTGGATTTCGTCCGCCGTGCTGCTGCCCATAGGCGTTTACCTGATTTACAAGTCTACCCGGGAGAGCCAGTGGGGCGAATTTTTCCAGTCGAAAAAACTACGGAACTTCCTCCGACAGCTTTTTAAGAAAAAACCGCATGAAAATACTCCAACTTTGCCATAAATCCCCCTATCCGCCCCAAGAAGGCGGCTCCATGGCCATGTACGCCGTCACGCGCATGCTCTTGCAGCAGGGGTGCGAAGTCAAGGTATTGGCGGTGAACAGCCCGAAATGCCACATCCGCAAGGAGGACGTGCCGGCAACGCTGCTCGGGCGCACCCGCATGGAATGGGTGTACATTGACACCTCCCTGCACGCCGGGGCCGCGCTGCACGCCTTGCTGCGCAACCGCTCCTACCACGCCGTCCGTTTCCACAGCCCGGACATGGAGGCGCGGATAGCCGCCCTGCTGCAAGCGGAGGAGTTTGACATCATCCACATAGAGAGCATTTTCCCGGCGGTGTACCTGCCGGTCATCCGCCGCTATTCCCGCGCCAAGGTCGTCATACGGGCGCACAACATGGAGCACCGGATTTGGGAGCGGGTGGCTTCGCACACCGCCAACCCCCTGAAGCGCGCCTACCTGCGCCTGCTTAGCAAACAATTGAAAACCTACGAATTGGATGCGCTGCGCCAAGCCGACGGCATCGCGGCCATCTCCCGCATCGACGCGGAAAATTTCCGGCGCATGGGCGTGTCCACGCCCATGGAGGTGATTCCCTTCGGCATCTGTCCGCCCGAGACGGCGGAAACGCCCGCCACCACCCCGCTCAACCTGTTTTCCATCGCCTCCATGAACTGGCAGCCGAACACCGAAGGGCTGCAATGGTTCGCCAAACGCTGCTGGCCCCTCATCCACGCACGCTTTCCGCAGCTGGAATGCCTGCTGGCGGGCCGCCATTTTCCCCAGGACTTCCTGCATCCGCTGCCTCAGGGCCTGCGCGTTGTCGGAGAGGTGGAGGACGCGGGCGCCTTCATGCGCGAAAACGGCATACTGATTGTCCCCCTGCTTTCCGGAAGCGGCGTGCGCATCAAGATACTGGAAGGCATGAGCTACGCCAAACCCATCATCACCACCTCCATAGGGGCGGAAGGCATTGACGTGACGGACAAGCAAAACATCCTCCTTGCCGACACCCCCGAAGCCTTTTTGGACGCGGTTTCGCACTGCATGGTGCATCCGGAGCAATGCCGCCGCATGGGCGAAGCGGCCCGGGCCTTTGTCTGCCAAGCGCATGACGAGCGCCGCATCGCCGAACGCCTTTCGGCCTTTTACCAAAGCCTGCTTTCAACGAAAAACCAATAAAAACACAATATAATGAAAAAAAAGATTTTAACCCATGTTTGCGCCATCGTCCTGCTGATTGTGACCGCCGCCGTTTTCTTCGCCCCCGTGTTTGACGGAAAAGCCATACGCCAAGGGGATATGGAAAAAGCGAGGGCCATGAGCTACGAGCAGAAACAGTTTCATGACCAGACCGGCACCTACACCAATTGGAACAGCGGCATGTTCAGCGGCATGCCCGCCTACCAGATTTACTCCACGCCGCAGCACAACATTTTCGCCCTGCTGAAACAGGCGAGCATTTCCCGCGTGCTCGGCTCCGCCAAAGAGTGCAGTTTTGGTGTGCTTCTACTCTATTTTTTAGGGTTTTACATCGCCTTGGCGGCTTTGGGGCTCAATCCCTGGCTCAGCCTGTTGGGCGCGTTGGCCTTCGGTTTCGGCAGCTACAACATCATCATCATTGAAGCCGGACACATCACCAAGGCCTGGGCGCTTTCGATGATGGCTCCCGTTTTGGCCGGAATCATCCTCATTTTCAGAAAAAAATACCTTTGGGGATGGGTGCTGTTCACCTTGGCCTTGGGCTTGCAGATACAATTCAACCACATTCAGATCACCTATTACACCATGATTGCCGCCTTGGCGCTCGGCATCGTCTATATCGTGTATGCGTGCATGGAAAAACAGCTGCCCACCTACCTGAAAGGACTGGTTGTCATTCTGATAGGCTGCTTTTTCGCCGTGCTTTGCAATGCCCGTCACCTGATGGTGAACAAGGAATATTCCAAATACACCATGCGCGGCGGCACAGAAATCAGCGTGTCGCCCAACGACTTGTACAAGGACGCGGCCCAAGCCTCCCCCGCCGGGGAGAAAGTCTCCTCCGGCTTGCAGTTGGACTACGCCTTCAACTGGAGCTACGGCATAGGCGAGACCTTTACCCTGCTGGTTCCCGGCATGTACGGCGGCGGCTCCAACGAGCGCATGGGCGAAAACACCCAATTCCACCAGACCTTCCGCAGCAACGTGGCACCGCTCTACTGGGGCGAACAGCCTTTCACCTCGGGTCCTGTCTACTTCGGAGCCGTCATTGTGTTCCTGTTCGTGCTGGGGCTTTTCCTCGTCAAAGGGCCGGAACGCTGGTGGATAGGCATTGCCACCCTCTTGGCCATACTGATGTGCTGGGGAAGGAACCTCATGGGATTCAACGCCTTCCTTTTCCACCACCTGCCTTTGTACAACATGTTCCGCACGCCTTCCATGAGCTTGGTCATCGCCAATGTCGGGGCAGTGCTGCTCGCCGTGCTGGCGCTTAAAAACTTCTTGGAGCGCACGGAAAACGAAAAAGAGCTGAAACGGGCGCTGTACTGGTCCGCGGGCATCACGGCGGGTCTCTGCCTGCTTTTTGTGCTGTTCGCCAATTCCTTCTCCTACACCGGTGCTTCCGACAACGAGATGGCGAGGCAATACCAGGAACACTGGAGCGCGATTTTCAACGTGCTGCAAGCTGACCGCAAGTCCCTGTTGGTCAGCGACTGCTGGCGTTCCATCGGACTGATTCTGGCGACGGCGGCCCTGCTGTGGCTCTACGCCGGACAAAAACTGAAAAAAGAAGGGATTGCCCTTGCGGCCACCATTCTGATTGTCACCTTCGACCTCTGGAATGTGGACCGCCGCTACCTGAGCGACGAAAACTACACCAACGACCGCAACATGACCGTGTTGCAGCCCGCCCCTTACGACACCGAAATCGACCGGCAGGCCGCCTACTTCGGAGACAAGGACTACCGGGTGTTCAACTACGCCGTGAACACCTTCAACGACTCCTACCCCTCCGCCTTCCACCACCAGGTTGGCGGTTACCACGCGGCCAAGCTGCGCCGTTACCAGGACGTGATTGACTTCTACATTTCCCGGGAAGTGAACGGCGGCGTGCTGAACATGCTGAACACCCGTTACATTGTCGCCCCCGACCGCGAACGCGGCTATTTAGTGCAGCGCAACCCCGAAGCCCTTGGCAACGTCTGGTTTGTGGACTCCATGCTGCAAGTGGAGAACGCCAACGAGGAGATTCTGGCCCTGCACAGCCTGAATCCGGCGGACAAGGCGGTGATTAACAGCAAGGAATTTGCCGAACAATTGGCATTCAATCCGGAAGAGCTTCGCCGCGACAGCCTTTCCGGCATTGAAATGGTGCATCAAACCCCCTATCATCCGGACAAGGTGGTGTACCGCAGCAAAACCACGAAGCGGCAACTGGCGGTTTTTTCGGAAATCTACTATGCTCCTGACTGGTTCGCCTACATTGACGGCAAACCCGCCGACTATCTGCGTGTCAATTACATACTGCGGGGAATGGTCATTCCTGCGGGCGAGCACACCATTGAGTTCCGCAACGAGGCGCCTACACTGCACCGCTGGGAGAAAATCAGCATCGCAGGTTCCGTGCTGCTCGTGCTGAGCATGGCGGGAGCCTTCGCTGTCACCTACGGCAGACGGAGGAAAAAACCTACTTCCACCAAGACAGAAGCCGCCGCTTAAGGGCTTTCAGGCAATGAGGAATGTGCCGGTTCACGCGCAAGGATAACGAGCTCGTGTGCCGGTACATTTGTTTTTCAAAGGCAATGTCCGGCGCCATCACCGGCGGACGCCGCAAGGGGAAGGCCATGGCATAGGTGCGGAAAGTGATGTTTCCGGAGGCGTTGTGCGTGGCCGCCGCGTCGTTGCCGATGTTGGAAATCAGGTTCACACCCGGGAAAACGCACAGCTGGTTGCGGGCGGACAGGGTGAAATACCACTGCCAGTCCCAAGAGGAGACCCAGGCATTGTCGATGTATTGCAGCTGCCATTTCCAGCGGTGGTTATCCTTTCCCCTATAACCGCTGTTGTCTATCACGGACGCGGCCAAAGGCGTGTTCCGCCACTGCATGGAAAAGTCCATGGCTTCCCAGGCCCTGCGCCAGGAGGCCCATCCCCAACAGTTCTTGAAACGGGAGAAAAGGTAGGAATAAGGCGCCTTGTAAGCCGAAGCCACGGGATTGGTCCCCGCTATCATGCCGACACGCTGGTCGTCACGGTAGGTTTCCAGCAAATCCTGCACATAAGGGAAGAAACTGGGGTCGGCAATGCAGTCGTCCTCCAACACAATGCCCCACTCCTCGTTGGCGAAAAGCCAGGAAATGGCCGCATGCACGTTGGGGCCGCAACCGACGTTTTTCTCCTGAAAAAACGTCTGCACCGAACAATCCCAGTCCACGGAAGCACAGACAGACGCACGCAGCTCCTCCACCACCTTCCCTTCCCCGGGAACATGCTCCCGAGGGCCGTCGCAAGCGAGGTAAAGGCGTTTCGGGCGGCAGGCCCGTATGGACTGGAAAGCCCGGAGGGCGATTTCGGGCCGGTTGAAAAACACAAACAGAATCGGAATGTCGTACATGTCCCCTCCTTACACCACTTGGTTGGTTTTACGGATATAGACCGGTATCAGGCGCAGCGCCAGCGAGGGGAAGCAGCGCAACAGGCAGTCCATCGCACGCAGGGCGCATTTTTTCCGGAGGTAGGGGTTGCGGGCGTAGTCCGGCACCTGCTCCAGCATTTCCTTGCGAATTTCCCTCAGGGTTTCCTTCTTGGGTTCCAAGGAGTTGAACACGTAATTGCAGACCGAGGTCAAATAGCCTTTCTTAAAATAGATGAAATCTATCTCGTGCTTGTACTCCGCATACACGCCCTTTTCCTTCAAAAAGGCCATCAGGGAGCGGAAGGTGTCCAGGCGTTTGCGGAACTTCGTGCTGTCCTTGGTGGTGCACACCGAGCCCGGACGGATGAGGTAGTGGTAAAAAGGCTTGTCCACATGCGCGACGGAAGCGGCCAGCAGCAAAGCGGCGGTGACAAAATAGCTGTCGTCGGCGGAACGGGAAGCCGGATAGCGAATCTGATGACGCTCAATCATTTCCTTTTTGAAAAGGAAGGTCCAGAAAAGGGAGACGTAGCGTTGCAGGAAATACTGGCGTTTCTCCTTCGTCAGCGCTCCCGGCGCCACTTCCGGGTTCCGCAGGATTTCCGTGGGCTGCCCGTCCAGATAGTCCTTGGCGGCCTGACCGTAGCACAAATCCACGCTGCCTTGGGCAATCGCCTCATTGTAAAGTTCTTCAAACATGGTCGGCTCCACCCAGTCGTCGCTGTCCACAAAGGCGATGTACTCCCCTTTCGCCTGCGGAATGGCGAAATTCCGCGCCATGCCCGCGCCCATGTTGTGTTCGGGCTTCAGAAAAACAAACTGATCCTTGCGGGGATGCTGCGCAATCATCCGCTGCACCCGCTCGATGCTGTCGTCGGGACCGTGGTCGTCCACAAACAGAAACTCCATTTCCTGCAAGGTCTGGTCCAAAAGGGACTGCGTGCATTTCTCAATATACTCCGCCACGCCGTACACGGGCAATATCACTGAAACTTTGACCATAACTATATCTTTTTTAATCTTTTACTTATTTTGAAACTCCTCCAGCAGCTGAATGATGCGCTCCGAAGGCAGCTTGCCCTCCCGCGGGGCGAGGTATTCCTCAAAAAACCGCCGGCGCTCCTCCGCCATGACATCCTTCCCCTGAATCAGCACCTCTTCCATAAAATGCGTGACATCCGCCTCCGAACGCCCGATGTAATGCTTTTGGAAGGACATCAGCCCGAAGGGGCAGAAACAAGAGGCAAATTCCTCATCCTTAACCAAGTACATTACCGGTTTGTTCACAAAAAGGTATTCGGTGGTGAAGGAGCCGCAATCGTGTATCATGGCATCCGAGGTCAGGAAAAGGTCCACGTAGGAGGATTCCTCCAGTTGGGCATTCTCCATGGCGTCCCATTGGCGGTAATAGGCTTCCGTCCGCTCCGCCCCCCACAGCTGCTGCAACTTGAATTTCAGCAAGGGATGGGGCTTGAACACCAACTGTATGTCGTCCTTGTAGCGGGCCGCCCACTCGGGCATGCGGTCGCAATAGAGCAGGAAAGTGGACAAGGCGGGGTTGCCCTCCAAGGAATGGTGCGGAGCCCAAATCAGCCGTTTCTTGCGGTGCGGCTGCGGCTTCCACACATCCCGGGGCGTATAGTCCGGACGCAGGAAAACCTCGGTGCCGGGGTAGCCGGAAACCACCACGTTCTCCCCGTGGTTGCGGGAGCAGTCCTCCGCCTGCCGACGGTGGATTTCCGTCTCCACAAAATGCAGGCCCACCAGATTATGGAAAATAAGGTCGTAATTGACATGAAACATCCGGAGCGAGGTGAAGCCGTAAGGCACGTAGCAGGTCAGCACGTCCCGGAAGGCGTAGATGAAATACTTGGACGGAATGTCCTTGTAGGGCGTGGTGAACACCACAATGTCCGGATGCAGGGTTTTGCGCACCGGCTGCCAGCGGCGGCGTTTCTCGTCGTAGGGAATCACGTACTCAAAGCCTTTGTCGGCGATGAAACGCTCCGTGCGCTTCAAGGTGGCCTCCACTTCGCTGGCGTTGAAACCTTTGTAATAGGAATAAGGATAAATCACCACATAGGGATGGTAGCGCGGATGTTGGCGCAAGGCCTCAAACAGGTAATCCGACTTCCACATGCCCGGAATGGTCAGGAAAAAAGCCACCTCGATGCGCTCCTTGTCCCGCAGGCGGCGGGCCGCCTTAAGCTGTGCGGCGCGGAAACGGCGGACATACCATCGGAAAACGGGCGGGAAGTGGTTGCGCAGCACGTCCTTGTACGCCCATATCAGCCGGAGGCGGTAACGCAAGGAATTGTCGGGATTGCTCATACTTTCCTTTTTCTTTGTTTTTTACACCAAACAGCTGTCCAAATCCCGGCGAAGGGCCTCCTTGTCCAGGTGCTGGCCGATGAAGACCAGTTTCTGCATGCGGTCCCCGTAGGTCTCGTCCCAGTCACGCAGCAGTTCGGGGTTGCGCAGGCGCAAATCCTCCAGTTCGGCCTTGCTCATGGTGGCGAACCAACGCCCGGTATCCCGCAGGGAAAGCTGCGTCCCCACCTGATCGAAAATATAGCAGATGTCCTCCTCGCCCTTGAAATAGCAGATACCCTTGGAACGGATGACGTTACGCGGCAATTTTCCCGCAATCTCGTCAAAGCGGTCCAGGCGGAAGGGACGGCGGGCCTGGTAGACAAAGGTGCTGATGCCGTATTCCTCGGCCTCCCCTTCGTCGTGGTGATGGTGGTGGTGATGCCCGTGCTCATGTTCATGCTCGTGTTCGTGTTCATGCTCGTGATGCCCATGTTCGTGGCCGTGGTTATCGTCCTCATCCTCATGTTCTTCAGCTTCGTCCGGAATATCCTCCACCACCCGGACCCAAGTGGCGGAAGTGGCTGTTTTTTCAAAATCAAACAAGCCGGTATGCAGTATGCGGTCCAAATCAATGTCCCCGTAATCACAGGTCAGGATGGCGGCTTTGGGCTGCAAGCTGCGAACCAGGCTGCGAATGCGCCCGAGCTCCGTTTCGGAAACCTCCGAAGCCTTGTTTATCAGCACGATATTGCAGAATTCTATCTGCTGCACAATCAGGTTTTCCAAATCATCCTCGTTGTAATGATGCTGGCTCAAATCCTTGCCGTTGAAATCCTGCTGCATGCGCAAAGCGTCCACCACCGTCAGCACGCAGTCCAAGCGCGGCAGGCCGTGGCGCGTGAAGCGGGCCTCCATGGAAGGCATGTTGCAAATGGTCTGTGCAATGGGCTCCGGCTCGCAAATGCCGCTGGCCTCAATCACAATGTAATCAAACTTTTGCTGCGCTATGATTTCAGAAAGCTGCTCCACCAAGTCCATTTTCAGGGTGCAGCAGATGCAGCCGTTCTGCAAGGCCACCAGACTTTCCTCCTTCTGCCCGACAACGCCGCCCTGCTGTATGAGGTCGGCATCGATGTTGATTTCACCCAAATCATTCACAATCACTGCAAAGCGTATGCCTTTCTTGTTGGACAGGATGCGGTTCAGCAAGGTGGTTTTTCCGCTGCCCAAGTAGCCGGTCAGCAACAGTACGGGAGTGTTTTCAGTATGCATGCCAAGGTCTCCTTTTTTTACCAAAATTTTATCGTTTCACCCGCCGGACGCGCCTTTACAGCCCTCCGGCAGAAAATGCAAAAATAGCATAAAAAGGCATGCCCTCCGGCTGCGGCACAAAGAAAATTCGCCAAGAGGCCTCCCGCGCAAAGGAAAGCGGAAAGCGGCGAAGGCTGTCAGGGTTTTGCGGGCAGCGTCATGGCCAAACGGAAACCGATGTGGATGAACTGGGAGTCGGGCGAGCTTCCGGAGCGGTTGGACACCCGGACATAGCTCTCCTCCACAAACCAGCTGCCGCCGCGCAGCACCCGGTTTTTCCCGTTTTCCGGACCCTTGGGGTTGGTCTGCTCCCCGCCCCGGTAGCGTCCGAACCAATCCTGGCACCATTCGTAAATGTTGCCGCTCATATCGTACAGTCCCAGTTCATTAGGAGCCTTGCGCCCCACCGGATGCGTCCCCACATCCCAGGTGCCGCCAAACCACGCCACCTCCGAAGCGCGGTCGCTGCCGGCGCAACGGTACTCCTTACTCAGACGGCCTCCCCGGGCGGCATACTCCCACTCGGCTTCCGTCGGCAAGCGGAACTGCTGTCCGGTCAATTGGTTAAGCCTGCGGATGAACTCCTGACACTCATGCCAGCTGACGCACTCCACAGGAAGGTTGTCCCCTATATAAAAAGATGGGTTACTGCCCATTACGGCTTTCCACAAGGCCTGGGTGACCTCGAACTTCCCCATGGCGAAATCCCCCACGGTGACCTTATGCACAGGCTCCTCATCCTCATAGGAATAGCCCGCCTGCTCATAGGTCGCGCCCATGGAAAAGGTTCCGCCCTGCACCGTCACCATGACAAAGGAGACGCCTTTCACCGTAAAGGTCCGCTCCTTCGCCTGCGGCCGGGAAGTGCCCTGTGCCAGCAAGGGATCCGGCGACCACGCCGCCGCGCCCCAAAGGACGAAGCATAGCAAAGGGAATATCCGCGACAAGGTTTTGTTCATAAATGCAAAAATACAGCGAAAACCCGTCCGTTTCCCCCGAATGGGAAGATTTTTTTCAAGACTTATGCGCCCATCCTTCCTCTACGGCGGTGCAAAAACACACCTTTTTTCAGTATAAGACCTTATATGTGTCCTATTAACAACGATTCGTGTTTGGAAACATTATTTTGTATGCAAAAAAATGATTGAAAACACTAAAGCGGACACTCTTGTGAAAAACAGAGAAAAACTTTTTTCACCAACCCATGAGGAATATTGGAAAAAAGTTTATTTTTTCCATACGCCCCCCTACCGGGAAGCGGTGTCCCGGGATTTCTTGTCCCAAAGGAAAGCCCCTCCGTAATTGTCACTGTAGGAAAGGCTCTCGTCATCGGCATAGGTGACCACATAGCGCCGGGGCACGATGCCGCCGCGCTGCAGACGGCAGATAATGGTCAGCAAGTTGCTGTCAAGACGCCATTGGAAGGGCTGGGCCTCCTCGCGGGCGACGTCATCGGAAGTGTCCCATTGGTAACCGGTCCCGTCGGCAAGGTAGACCTCGTGCTCCGTGCCGTGCTGCCATTCGCCCACCAGCAGCAGCGGGTCGTAAATGACACGCTGTTTGCGTGCCAGCAGGCGCAGGTTTGTGACCTCCGCACTGTCCTGCTGCAAAGCCTGTTGCACTTCCTTGGCATTCGGAAAAGCGGGTTTCGCGGAATCCGCCGCACGCAGCGGAAGGCTGTCCGCAAGGGTTTGCGTCTCCACAGGCCCTTCCGCAGGTTGTTCCGTCTGCTGTTTTTTCTCCCCGTGGCGGCAAGCCGCCATCAGCAGCAGGCAGCCTGCCGCCATCAACCATTTTCTCATAGTTTCACCAATTTTGCATCCACATTCTTGAACTGCGGCATGGTCTCACCGATACCCGCCCCGATATAGGTGGGGTCGCACACCGTGTAGCGGCGGCCCTCAATGGTAAAATAGTCCCCCTCCACCTCCTCCGGGAAGGCCACCGCCGTGGCCAGATGGCCTGGCCAGTTCACCAAAGCCACATCCAAGCCCAACAAATCGCGCACCAGAATGCTGTAAAGGATGGAACGGTCCTCGCAGTCGTTCTTGGGATAAAAGAAGCTCTCGTCCCCGAAAAGGGGCCGCTCGTAGCCGAACTGCTCCTGGTCGGTGGCGTAGACAAAAGCGGTCTGCACAAAATCAAGCAGCATAAAGGCGGCTTTCTTCTTGCTCTTTCCCTCTATTTGGCTGCGCAAAACGGGATAAAGGTCCCCTTTGACACGCTCGCTCAGCCCGGCGTAGGCGTAGCATTCCCACGCGCTGCTCAGCGGATAGTCGTTCATGAACTCCATGAGGCTTTTGTCCACCCCCACCTCCGTTTTCAGGGTGCCGAAGCGCACCGCGGCAAAGCTGCGCTTAGCCTGGGGGTTCCCCTCCAGTGCGGGCAGAGCTGCCAACCGTATGTCTGCAATCTGTTCGCGGGGGAATCCCACTTGGCACACCTGCACTCTTTGGCTTTTGCATTTGGTGAGCAGATAGTGTTTCAACCCATCGATGGAAATGTAGGAATATTGGTAGATGACATGACTGAACGGCACCAACAAGGCCAGATGTCCGTCCACCTTGGCCATGCGAACACGGTAGCCCGACTGGGTCAGCAGGTACATCTGCAGCAGCACCGCCTCGTCACTGCCCTTGCCCAACAACTGCTCCGTGGCTGACTGCAACAGGCGCAGATAGCCCCAGTCGCCGAGGTGCAGTTGGTCACGCTGCGCCAGGCAGTCGTGCAGCATGGCGTCATATTTTTCCTGCGAGAGGGTCTGCCACGCTTTGGCAACACCCTGCTCATCCACCGAGGAAAGCTTGAAGCGCAGATCCACGGTGTTGGTATGCACACGGCATCCGGTGCCGTAAATGGAGAACTGCAGGGTCGGCACCTCGGGAGGCGGTTCGGGAACAGGCGGCGCAGGCACAGCCGGTTTCACCTCAGGCAGCGGCACCACCTCGGCCTGCGGCAACGGATCGGTGGTTGGCTGCTTGTCGGGAGACGGTGCAGGCGGGCGGGGAGGCTCCGGCTCCTTGGGCTTCGGGATGGCAGGCTCCACCCCCATCTGCTGCCAGGCCTTCCGCACCGCCTCGGCATACTCCTCGTTGGCCTTTTTGCGGAAAGCCGCGTACTCGGCCTCCGCCTTTTTGCGTGCCTCGGCATACTGCTGCCGCGCCCCCTCACGCTCACGCGCATACTGCTCCTGCATCTGCTGCCGCTGCTTGTTGAACGCGTCACGGTTCACCTGCGCGGTGACGCCGCCCAAAAGCAAAAACGTAAAAATCAATGTCACTGTCTGTTTCATATACCTTGTATTATTAACATCACCTGTTGTCAAAAAAATCATCCAATGTCACCGTATTTTGGAAAATGCCGCTGTATTCGTTATTGACCAAGCCTTCTGTTGTCACCAATACAGGCTGGATGACGGTTTTGCGCGGCAACTGCCCCACCAGCAGATTTTGTCGGTGGACCAACTTTGCATGATAGGCCTTGCTGACGGAGAAGGGTTCGCTGTAGAATTTCATCTCACACATATTCACAACATTGTCCTTTCTGTCAATCAACAAATCCAGTTGGGCACCTTCAGCATCTTCGTCACCTTTGACAACCCATCCCGATTGAGTGGAGGAAACTCCGAGAATGCCAAGCGCTTGTTTAATTTTGTTCACATGACTGAAACAGACCTCCTCAAAAGCAAATCCCCTCCATGAATTTATGCTGGGGGAAGTGACGTTATGCATCCAAAAGTCAGGTTCCAGTTCTTTCTGTCCACGAATGAATTTCATGTGGAACAGACAAAAAGAATCTTTCAGCTTGTAATGCAAATCCCGTGTGCTTTTTCCAAAGGGAACATATGGTTGTATGAAATCACTCGCCACGAGGGCCTTCAGCATTTTTGTCGCCGCGCCGCAATCATCCATCCCCGTTTTGGACAAAATTTCCTTACGGGAGAATCCCATGCGGCGTTCTCCAAGCAACTGCACTATTTTTTTCATCTGTTCGGGTTTGGAGAACACGGATGCAAACAGGCGGTCGTACTCATCATGGAGCTTGGCACCTTCTGCGAAAAAAAGCCGGTCAATGTTCTGTGCAAGGCTCAGCCCTTTCTTCAGGTAGCCGAGATAATACGGTATGCCGCCTATAATCATATAGCTCTGTACAATGTCGTAGCGCGACATCCGTATGCCGTTCTTTTGGAAGAATTCTTCACATTCGGAGAGTGTGAATGGGTGCAGTTTGATTTCGTAGGTGGTCCGTCCATACAATCCCCCGTGGTTGTTTATCAGGTTGTCGAGCATCCAGGAACTGGCTGATCCGCACACCACAAGCATCAGATTGTCCCGGTGACAGCCCCAAGTGTTCCAGAAACCTTCAAAGGCCGTAATGAAACCGGAACGAGGGGTGTCCAACCATGGCAACTCGTCTATAAAAACCACCTGCCGTTTGTCTGCCTTTTTTTTGCTTTCAAGCAATTGTGCCAACAGATAGAAAGCCTCCATCCATGTTGAAGGGTGTTTTCCTCCCCTCAAGCCTTGCATTTGCAGGGAAAAGAAGAAATGAGCCAATTGCTCTTTCAGGTTGTTTCTATGGTTTTGCCCATCAATGGGCGATAATCCCGCATGCCTGAAAGCAATCTTGCCTTTCAGGGCCTCATCCACAAGGAATGTCTTGCCGACACGCCGCCGCCCATAGATTGCAACAAATTCAGCCTTTCCGCTATTGTACAAATCGTACAGTTCTTTTATTTCTTTCTCTCTTCCAACAATATGAGACATTACAACTATTATTTAAATTTTCTGCAAAGATACAAAAAATACCGTTTCCAGAAAAATTAAATCACATTTCTTTTTTGTTTTCATTCCATTTATTGCAAAAAACCATTTTTTCGAAACACACAAGTATGGAGTGTCTTTTTTATCAAATATCCATTCCGGTTTCTTGCTGGCGTTTTTCGATATGGGCGAAGATTTTCTTGTAGGCGGGGCAAAGGAATGTCTTGTGGCGGAAGTCGCCGGAGGCGAGGAAGCCGTCGTGGTAGTTCAGTATCCCCTCGGTGACCATTCGATAATATCTCCTTATCGTTCTAAACTATTAATATCAGAAAGGAACTGGTACAACCCCATTGTTACTATTCCGTCTTCATCGTGCCTTATACTTTGATACCCCATTGTCAGCACAATCTTTTTGAATGAGTCGTGGATGTGCAGCAATGAGCGTTTTTCCTGTTCTATCTTTTCATCGGTCAACATCTGGTATGCAGACTGGATATAATATCTGCTTCCACCTTTGTTTGCGACAAAATCAACCTCTAGAGTCTGTCGTGGCTCGCCCTGAGGACGAACAATCACATTACCGACATCGACACTGTATCCCCTTGACCGAAGTTCATTATAGACAATATTCTCCATTATATGTCCGTCGTCGCTCTGGCGAAACGAAAGCAAAGCATTCCGAATGCCTATGTCTTGAAAATAGTACTTCGACTGTGCCCCGATATACTGCTTGCCACGTATGTCATACCTGACACTTTTCTCGACAAGAAAAGACTCTTCCAAATACTTGAGATACTTGCTTATAGTATTGTCAGACAACGACAATCGTCTCTTGCTCTTGAAGGTGTTGGCAAGATTTGACGCATTCGTAAGAGAACCTACCGACGATGCCAAAACTCTCGTTAGTTCTCTCAATTCGGCAGTGTTTTCAACTTTATATCTCTCTACAATATCCCTTAAATACATGGTGGTCGAGAGCTGCTTGAGATACGACAACCGTTCTTCCTCATTCATCGTCACCAAAGCGGGAAGCCCACCATACTGTTTATAGTAATCCCAGGCTTCGTCCATATTACCGTCAACAGCGGAACAATATTCTGCAAAAGACAGCGGCAGAAGGTGTATCTCATAACTTCGTCCCCTGAACTCTGTGGCGATGTCCGTGGACAAGAATCGTGAGTTGCTGCCCGTCACATACACATCAAGGTTGGGAATATGCAGCAGGCTATTCAGCAATTCGGCAAAATCCTCTACCATCTGCACCTCGTCAATTATCACATACTGCATAGTGGCGGAGGATTTGCAGAATGATTCAATCGCATCAAAAAGAGTTTCGGGATTCCTGTACTTCCGACTTTTAATGCTGTCCATATTGACAAACAGGATATTATCTTCTTCCACACCTGTTTTTTTCAACTCATCCACAAAAAGAGTACCCAGCAGATACGATTTCCCACACCGACGAATACCTGTAACTATTTTTACCAGTCCATTCTCACGTGTATTCATCAGTTGTTCAATATATTTTGGCCTGACAATCTTCATTGCATTTCGATTTTGTTGCAAATAATCCATTTTTTCGAAATGCAAAGATACGCATTTTTTTTCAACACACAAGCGCAGAGTGTCTTTTTTTATCAAATATCCATCCCGTTTTCTTGCAGGCGGTGTTTGATATGGGCGAAGATTTTCTTGTGTAAATAATAATCGAAAAGTATACCAGATTGTAATCGAAAAGTATACCATGTAGGTCGCATATTATACGTTAAAGCTGTATATCGTAAGAGTGCTGTAAAACGTATGAGAAGCAAAACATGATCAACAAGGCCGACAAAGAATTATTTATCTTAAAGTCAAGACGTTATAAAACAAGGAGCCTTACTTTATTTGGCAAAAGCAAGGCCCCACGATAAAATTAACGACGCTTTCCGCCAAACGAGAAACCGGCACCCACTCCAAAGCCAATGGTTTCTCCCAACGACACATCCGCTGTGAGATATAGCGGGAACTTGAACTTGTAACCCGTCTGCAAATAACCCACAAAACTATCGTTTACAAGACCCGCACCCAAACTCGCTATGATTGCAGAATTGTTTTGGAAAGTAAATTTCACCTCTGGACCCACAAAAAAACCGATTGCTGTATAATAATCTTCATAATAATAACCATTATAATAATAATTGTAATACCCAACCTTCCCTACTGTCAGACCGAAACGCCCACCGATAGCAATCCAATCATTAAGCGAAAAGTCCATATCCAGATTTATGGCAGAGAAAAAACTTTCCTCCAGATCTAAACCCAGTTCCGCACTGATACCCACCCACGGTGAACGTTTTGCACTTGTCACAGGCTTGGGGGCCGGATTGGAGACAGATTTCTTCTGTTCCACGAATGTCCAACCCACCTGGCCTTGTCTGGCACTGGGCACATAGCACATCAGCACCGTATTGCGGCTGATCAGTTCCTCGTAAATGTCACGGAACACACTTTTCATCTCGTTGATATTGCTCATCGGTTTGTGATGTCCCGGTGCGACCATATCATTGAACTGCTGCCGCAAGGACCTCGCCTGGCTTTCGCTGCTGATATCGTTCCCCATCACACTGACAATCCACACCTCCACGGGCTTGCCATGGATCTTGGCTTTTTTATCGCCAACAATGCGGTCACGCAAGTAGGAATAATACATGTTTGCATCAAGAATGTCACGGTCATAATCCACCGACACATTGTCCGCGCCATCGGTAAACGCCACTAAATATGCTCCGTTGAACTTGTCAGACGGAATGTTGGCCGGAACATCCTGCTGCATCATGTCAATAGCCTTGTCCACAGAATAGTAGAATGCTGTTCCATTACCCATACGAAAATCCCGAATTTTGGAGACAATCTCGTTCTTGTTGTTGTAGGTCAGGGCACGAATAGGAATGGTGTAGGCCTTGGCCTTGTCAATGGTGGAAAATCCGATGAGACCCACACGCACATTGCCTTTCCCCTCAGTCTTTTCATACAAGTCCTCAATAAAAGTGATGGCATTCTCCTTCACTCCTTCAAAATCATTCCCGATAGACCCGCTACAATCCAGCACCAGCATGATTTCCATCTGTTGTGTACTCTCATACACCGGTACACCCTGCAATACTTCACTTTCATAGACCCATGAACCTTCCGCATTTTTGTACCAATACAGCAGTTTGTTGTTCTCAAATCCTCCGGGATAATCCGTACGCGCACTGTCGAAACGGAAAGCGACATAACCGCCCTCCACAGCCTTGCCCCTGATTTCCGGCTTGGGGGCAAAAGTGATGTTTCTGGTACTGGTGGGATTGAAAAGTCTATAGACAATCTGGCCTCCCTGCTTCTCCACCTTGAAAGTTCCACGGATGGCGTATTCCGCCTCTTCCGGATTAATTCTTTGCTTGTTTTGGGCAATCAAAGACGGCAAGCAGAATAGCAACGCCGCCAAAGCCACAAATTTGAAATGTGATTTCATACGCTTATAAATATTCATTATAGTTTGTTAATTCGTTAATTTAGAAAACCACTTCTTTTTTGTCCAATCCCATAGTTTAGTCGCTTTTTTGCTAAAGCATGTAGGTGCTTTATTGATTGCTCTCAAAACTCCAAGTAGTACTATTAAAAACACAACAGCTACCAAATTCCAAAAGTTATGGTTAATCAATTCTGACACAGAGACTGCCAACATACCTAAGAACAAAATACAA
>JAGAEQ010000016.1 GCA_017613015.1 Bacteroidales bacterium
GGCATGTACTCGGAAAAGGTCAGCATTATCGGCAATTTTCCTTACAATATTTCATCCCAGATTCTTTTTAAAATTCTGGAAAGCAAGGATTTGGTGACAGAAGTGGTGGGCATGTTCCAGAAGGAGGTCGCGGAACGCATCGCCTCCGGACCGGGCAACAAGCAGTACGGCATCTTGAGCGTGCTGCTGCAGGCGTACTACGACATCGAGTACCTTTTCACCGTCCACGAAGGCTCCTTCAACCCGCCTCCGAAAGTGAAATCGGCGGTCATCCGAATCACAAGGAACCCCGAAAAGCGGCTGGCGTGCGACGGGAAACTGTTCAAGCAGGTGGTGAAGACGGCTTTCAACCAGCGACGGAAAACGCTCCGCAACTCACTGAAAACCTTCCAGTTCAACGAAGATTTTGCAAACAATCCGATTTTTACAAAACGCCCCGAACAGCTGACGGTAGGGGAGTTTGAAACAATTTGTAATAACATCAAAATCACACAATTATGAATAATATCCAACTCTTGCTGGTCCTCGCGACCATGATGATTGTGGCCGTCGCCTGCGGCACAAAGAAAGAAACGCCCAAAGAAGAAGCGCCCAAGACCTTGGTGGTTTACTATTCCCAGACAGGCAACACAAAAGCCGTAGCGGAAGAAATCGCCGGCAAAATTGGTGCGGACATTGAGGAGATTACGATGGAAGAACCTTACGACGGTGATTTTCAGGCCACCATTGAACGCTGCCTGAAGGAACGCGAACAGGGAATCATCCCGGCCATCCATCCGGTGAAAGCCGACCTGGCCGACTATGATGTGATTTTCATCGGCTATCCCGTCTGGTTTGGCACGTACGCACCTCCCGTAACCGCCTTCCTCGACAGTGTTGATCTGAGCGGCAAGAAGGTCGTCCCGTTCTGCACCTTCGGCAGCGGCGGACTGGAGTCCAGCGTGAAGGATCTGGTGGCGGCAGAACCCAATGCGGAGATATTGGCCGGCTATGGCGTCCGTGCCGCCCGTATGGAGGCGATGCCTCAGGAGATTGACAATTTCTTGAAAGCCAGCGGTTTCATGGAAGGTGACTACGTACAGTTGGAGGAATTTCCCGAACAGCACGAGGTGAGTGCGGAGGAAGCGGCTGTCTTTGACGCAGCCGTCGACGGCTACCCGATGATTCACGCCAAGGCCAAAACCGTGGCTGTCCGCGCGATTCCGGAAGGCACGGAGTATCTGTTCACCGCCGTTGACCTGCCCCGCGAAGACAAGCCGGACATGCCGCCCGCCGGCGAAATGCAGGTTTTTGTGACCGTGGCTGACGGTGCCGCGCCGGTGTTCACGAAGGTGATACGGTAATATGAAAAAAATCTCCCTTACCGCCCAAATCGGCATCGCACTGCTGCTTGCAGTCGTGGCTGGCGTATTGTTGCATAATCAGGCCGATTTTGTCAACGAGTACATCAAGCCTATCGGCATCATTTTCCTTAACCTGCTGAAATTCATTGTAGTTCCGCTGGTGCTGTTCTCCATCATGGCCGGCATCCTGTCGATGAACGATATCAAGAAAGTGGGCAAACTGGGACTTCGCACCTTGCTGTATTTCATGGTGACGACGCTCTTTGCGGTGACCTTGGGGCTGGTGGTGCCTAGCCTGCTGAAAGGCATCCTCCCGACCATTCATATCGACTTGGATCCTGCGGCGGAAAGCATTGAGGTGCCGCATCTGTCGGTGATGGACCAGCTGGTCAACATGTTTCCGAGTAACATCATCGAGCCGGTAAGTTCCATGACGATGATGCAAATCATCGTGATAGCCTTGCTCTTTGGCATCGCCATGGTCCATGTGGGCGAAAAAGGGGAGATGGCCCGAAAGGTGACCCTCAGCTTCAACGACGTGGTGTGCAAGATTTTGGAGTATATCATGGCAATAGCGCCCATCGGTGTGTTTTGCATGTTGACGCCTGTGGTGGTCGCCAACGGTCCGGCGGTGCTGGGCTCATACGCGGCTTTAATCGCTTTGGCTTATCTTTGCTTCTTCGTCCATGCGGGCGTGGTCTATTCCTCGGCAGTGTGGCTGCTGGGAGGACTATCACCCCTGAAGTTCTTCAAAGGGATGCAGCCGGCCATGCTGTTCGCTTTCTCCAGCGACTCGTCGGTGGCGACCTTGCCCTATACAATGCAGTGCACTGAAAAACTAGGTGTCAGTAAGGATGTCGGCCGTTTTGTGCTTTCGTTGGGGGCAACCATCAATATGGACGGTGTTGCCATCTATCTGGGTGTGGTGTCGGTGTTTATGGCGGCTTGTTGTGGCATCGACCTTACCATGGGTCAATACATGGCCATCGCTTTTGCCTCTACCATAGCTTCTATCGGCACCCCTGGCATTCCGGGAGGCAGTTTGGCCTTGATGGCTATGGTGTTTGCCTCGGCGGGCATTCCCGTGGAATGCGTGGCCGTCGCCGCAGGCATCGACCGCATCATCGACATGGGGCGCACGGTAATGTCAGTCACTGGCGATGCCTCATGCGCCATCGTCATGCAAAAAGCCTTAAAAAAGTAATACGCTTAAGGTAGGGGAGTGGCATCGGGCTCGGGAACGGAGTCCATCTCCATCTCCGTCACCGGTGGACCATACAACTTCTCCGTGCTCGGTGGACCGTATAGTTCCTCTGGCGGTCCATACAGGCAGGAAGGAGCCCTGTGGGAATGACAGGCGAACCCAAGGATCAGCGCCAATCCCGACAGGATCCAAACCCAAACTCGTCTTCCAGCTTTCTTCATAGTTCTCCGTTTTCAGTTTTCAGTTTTTCACAGGGTGATCCAAGGCAAAAGCTTTCAGTCTTTCGGCCAATACGGGGATTTCATCTCTTTGGATAAGCGAGGTGCAGGCACGGATGCCTTGTTTCTGGCTTCCGCAGGTGTCGAGCGAGATGCCCGAGATGCCATAATACATCATCTCTTCCACCAAGTCGGCTCCGGTGAAGCCGGGGTAGCAGAAGGTGAAGTAGAAGCCGTCGGCGATGGGTTCACCGCAGTCCTCGTCGTAAGTAATATAGAAGCCGTTCTCGGTGAAGGCCTTCTTCATCAGCTCAGCCTTGCGACCATATTCCAGCACGTCGTCGCGATAGCGGTAGGTGCCGTCGCTAACGGCTTTCAGCACAGCGGCCAGAGCGTACTGGGCC
>JAGAEQ010000017.1 GCA_017613015.1 Bacteroidales bacterium
CTAACAACCAGAACGCCGCTTCAGTGACCACCAACAACAGGAACAACGCTTACGAAGCGCCTGCCGCCACCGTTCCCAGCAACGCACGGCCGGTGAACGTGAACACCAATAACCAGAACGCCGCCACGGTGCGCCAGCAGCAAAGTCGCCCGATGCAGACCACGGTCTCTGTCCGCAACCACGCCGCCTACGAAGTGCCCGCCGCCACCAGTGCCCCGGCGACCCGTACTACCATCCATCAGGACAACAGCGGCAGTGCCAACGTTTCGGTGTCCACGCCGCGCAACAACACTTCCTCCGGCAGCAACAACCGCTCCGTGTCCACACCGACCTACAACAGCAGGCCGAGTTCCACCCACACGACAAGTCCTTCCAGCAGCAGCCGTCCGAATGTCTCCACAAGCAGACCTTCCTCCTCCACCTCCGTGCGGAGCAGCAGTTCCGGAAGCAGCCATAGTGTGAGCGGCAGCAGCCACAGCTCCTCCGGCGGAAGCCACAGCGTGGGAGGCCACCGTTAAACCATACCAATCATTGAAACCAACACAAACTAATGACAGACACCATGAAAAAGAGCAGCCTTTTCCTTTTGACACTCACCCTGTTCGCAACTGCCGCATGGTCCCAGAACGACCGTGACGCTTTCCGCTACTCCCTGCTCTCCCCGACAGGGACTGCACGCTATACCTCCATGGGAGGATCCATGGGCGCGTTCGGAGCCGATTTCTCCACCGCCTCCACAAACCCTGCCGCTTTAGGAACCTACAACCGTTCTGAATTCACCTTTTCACCCTCCTTGTATTTCGGAAACACCGAAATGGACTACAACGGAATCAACAACAAAGACTACAAAACCAACTTCAATTTCGGCAACTTGGGCTTGGTGCTCACCATCCCTAACGACAAAGGGGACTGGAAAGCCGTCCAAGTGTCCACCGGCATTAACCGCATGGGCAACTTCCACTCCTACAGCTATGTGGCAGGCCCCAACAACCTCAACGGAACGGGACACACCTCCTTTATGGACTACATCGCCGCCGACGCCAACCGGAGAGACATTTACGTGGATAACAACAACAACTACACCGACGGCAGCGCTTTGGGCTACGTGGCTTGGATGGGCAAGGCTCTGACCTACGACACCGTCATCAACGCTTTCGCCCCCACCTTCGGCAAGACCGACATGCAACAGGAGAAAACCACCAGCACCAAGGGTTCCATGAATGAATACGTGGTTTCGCTCAGCGGAAACTACCAGGACAAGCTCTTCTTCGGAGCCACCCTCGGCATCCCTTATTTCTCGTACAAGGAAAACTACACCTATACAGAAAGTAACGACAATCGCGGAACGGAAGCATACAACGGCGCGGAATACAGCAGCTACCTCCATTCCGACGGAAGCGGCATCAACTTCAAAATCGGCATGCTCTACCAGCCTTTCAGCTGCCTGCGTCTGGGATTCGCCTTGCACACGCCGACCTATTACAGCGTGGAGGAAGATTACGTTTCCTCGCTCTGCATCTACCACGACTCTGTCGGGGCATACAGCAGGAAAACCTCTGACGGGGAGTTCTCCTACACCATCAACACGCCTTACCGGGTGCTGGGCGACATCGCCTTCATTTTCGGAAACTACGGCTTCGTCAACATCGATTACGAAATGGCCGACTACTCCACCATGCGCATGCGCTCGGACACCTACAGCTTCACCCAGGAGAACAACGAAATCACCAAGTCCTACCGCGCCAGCCACACCATCAAAGTGGGCGGCGAGCTGAACCTTTCTCCGGTGGTTTTCCGCGCGGGCTATGCCTACACCTCCAATCCCTACACCAAGGAGGTCGGACGTGACGCCAGCCGCAGCGTTTACTCCGTCGGTCTCGGTATCCGCAACATGAGCAACTACGTGGATTTCGCCTACCAGTACCTGACCAACTCCGACAACGACGTGTTCTACGAAAAAGCCCCCTACGCTTACAATGTCCTCACCACCAACCACTCTTTTGTGGCCACCCTGGGATGGAAATTCTAACTTAAGACCATTTATAACAACGCAATACAACTAAAAAAAGACCTATGAACAAACTTGCCGTCATCTGTTGCAGCGCGGCCTTCTGCCTTTTCGCCGCCAACACGAACGCACAAAAAAGCAAAGCCTTCTCCGGAAGCGTCAAATTTGAAATCAAGTACGAGGGCGATTTCGACCTTCAGCAATTGTCGAAAGCCCCTCGCGAAACCGAACAGCTCATTTTCGGGAACTACACCAAAACCACGCAAAATCTGGGCGGAGCCATCATGCACCGTCTGGACATGGTGGACTCCATCGTCACCCTGCTGGACACGCCCACGGAAAAATACGCCATCAGCACCGGCACCGTCAAACAGGAGGAGAATGAAAACGAGGAGAAAAACTACGTTATCCGCAAACGTGCCGACAGCAAAGACATCTGCGGTTACAACTGCCAGGGCTACGACATTGTGGTCACGGTGAAAAGCGAAGAGGAAGAAGAGGACCGCCAAGTCACCATCGTGGTATACACCACCGAAGCCATCGGCATTGACAGCAACATCAACAAACACACCGCCCCCGGCTTGAAAGGCTTTGTGCTCTACCAGGAGCGTCCCGCCGGTGAAGGGAAGAAAATCATCACCCAGGCGGTGGAAGTCAAAAAGAAGAAAGTCCAACCCATCGAATTCTCCATTCCTTCCAACTACAAATACTTCACCCAAGAGACTTGGATGGAGTATGTGCGCCAGATGCAAGGCGGACAAGCCGGAGATGAGGACGATGATTTCTAAACACCCGAGAGAAAAATACCAAACACAATGATTAACCGAAAATTATTAGCTCCCGAAAGCATCGTGGTATGCGGTGCCTCCAGTGACATCCACAAACCTGGTGGAAAAGTACTGAAAAACCTTAAAGACAGCGGATTCAAAGGAAAAATCTACGCTGTAAACCCCAAAGAGACCGAAGTGCAGGGCGTGCGCTGCTACGCCAAAGTGGAGGATCTTCCCAATGTGGACTGCGCCATTCTGGCCATCGCGGCAAAATACTGCCCCGCCACCGTGGACGTGTTGGCCCATCAGAAAAACACCGGAGGATTCATCATCGTATCCGCCGGATTCTCAGAAGAGAACGAAACGGGTGCCGCGCTGGAAAAACAGATTGTGGATCACATCAACAGCGTGGGCGGCTCCCTGATCGGCCCCAACTGCACCGGCTTCCTCAACACCAACTACTGCGGTGCCTTCGACACGCCCATCCCCACCCTGGACCCCCACGGCGTGGATTTCATCACGGGCAGTGGCGCCACCGCCGTCTTCATCAAGGAGTACGGCATTTCCAACGGACTTACCTTCAATAGCGTATGGGCTGTCGGAAACTCCGCGCAATTAGGCATCGAGGACGTGCTGGAGCATTTGGACAATACCTTCGACCCCGTGAAATCCAGCCGGGTCATCATGCTTTACATGGAAAAGATTGGCGACCCTCAACGCCTGCTGAAACACAGCCGCAACCTGATCAACAAAGGTTGCCACATCGCGGCCATCAAGAGCGGAGGCTCCGCCGCAGGAAGCCGCGCAGCTTCCTCCCACACCGGCGCTTTGGCCACCAACGACGCCGCTGTGGACGCGCTGTTCCGCAAAGCGGGCATAGTGCGCTGCAACAACCGTCAGGAACTGACCACGGTCTGCGCCGTGTTCATGCACCCCGAACTGAAAGGCAAACGCTGCGCGGTCATCACCCACGCCGGTGGCCCGGCGGTCATGCTGACCGATGTGCTTTCCGACGGCGGCATGGAAGTCCCCAGCCTGAAAGAGCACCCGAAATCGCCGGAGCTGCTCAGCAAGCTCTTTGGCGGCTCCTCCGTCGGCAACCCCATCGACTTCCTGGCGACCGGCACCGCCGAACAGTTGGGCTATATCATTGACGCTGTGGAGAACGACTACGACGAAATCGACTTTTCCGTCGTGATTTTCGGCTCGCCCGGCCTCTTCTCCAACAGGGAGGTGTACGCCTTGTTGGACGAGAAAATGAAGACCTGCAAGAAACCGATTTTCCCGGTCCTCCCCTCCATCATCAACGTGAAAGAGGAAATCCAGGAATTCATCAACCGGGGACGCATCAACTTTCCGGAGGAATGCGTGTTAGGCAACGCGATTTGCAAGGTGTACAACACCCCCAAGCCCCAGCCGGAAAAGGTGGAGCAGCCGAGCATTGACGTGGCCCGCATCCGCAAAACCATAGAACGCTGCAAAGACGGCTACTTGGAAATCGCGGACTACAACGAATTGTTGGATGCCGCAGGCATCAGCCGCAAGAAATCCGTGGAAGTGGCCAAGAAGGAAGACGCCCTCGCCTTCGCCAAGGAAGTGGGCTGCGGCAAGGACATGCCACTGGTCATGAAAGTGGTGGGTCCGTTGCACAAATCTGATGTGGGCGGCGTCACCTTGGGTGTAAAGGATTTGGACACCGTGGACAAGGAGTTTGACCGCCTGATGGCCATCAAAGACACCTATGCGGTGGAAATGTACCCCATGCTCGACGGTACCGACGTTTATATCGGTGCTATCAAAGA
>JAGAEQ010000018.1 GCA_017613015.1 Bacteroidales bacterium
GCACCAGGTCCACCGCCTCCTCCAGACTCATGATGAAACGCGTCATCGAAGGCTCGGTGATGGTGATGGGGTTGCCCTTGCGAATCTGGTCAATCCACAGCGGGATGACGCTGCCGCGGGAGCACATCACATTGCCGTAGCGGGTGCAGCAAATCTTGGTGTCTCCGGAAAGACGGGATTTTGCAACGGCGATTTTCTCCTCAATAGCTTTGGTGATGCCCATCGCATTGATGGGATAGGCGGCCTTGTCCGTACTCAGACAAATAACACATTTTACGCCCGCATCGATAGCGGCATCCAACGTGTTGTCCGTACCGATGACGTTGGTCTTCACGGCCTCCATCGGGAAAAACTCGCAGCTGGGCACCTGCTTCAAGGCCGCGGCATGGAAGACGAAATCGACGCCCTTCATGGCGTACTTGAGCGTGGACTTGTTGCGCACGTCACCAATGTAGAACTTGATTTTGTTGGCCACCTCCGGCATCCGCGCCTGAAAGTCGTGGCGCATATCGTCCTGCTTCTTCTCGTCGCGGCTGAAAATACGGATTTCACCAATATCTGTTCTCAAAAAACGGTTTAATACTGCATTTCCGAAACTGCCGGTACCACCGGTAATCAGCAATGTTTTTTCTTTGAAAATGGACATATCTGTGCTTTTTTAATACGACAGGGGGCAATTCCCCTCTTTTTTCCGCCCCCCTGATTGACAGGGGGATGGGGTAAAACATTCACTATTGTTTTGTGGCTGTTCCGGCATGTCGCCTGGCAAACCACAACCGAGTTCCCAACGGGAACGCTCTGTTTGCCTTTGTCCGCACTACAAATACCTCGCTTTGACCTCCCTCCAGTTCACAATCTGCCACAGGGCGGCGAGATGCGCGGCGCGGCGGTTCTGGCAGTCAAGATAGTAGGCGTGTTCCCACACGTCGAAGGTCAGAAGGGGCTTGAGGCCTTTGGCAAGAGGATTGCCGGCATTGGGTTCCTGGGTAATGACCAGAGAACCATCCGCTTGGGCAGAGAGCCATACCCAACCGCTGCCGAAAAGGCCGACACCTTTGGATTCAAACTCCGTCTTGAAGGTGTCGAAGCTGCCCCACTGCTTCCGAATCTGCTCGGCGAGGGGTCCTTCAGGGGCGTTGGCCGCCTGGGTATAGGGACCGAACTGCGTGAAATACAGATTGTGGTTCAAGATTTGGCCTGCATTGTTGAAGACCGGACCGGCAGGCGCCTTACAAACAATCTCCTCAAGGGACAAGCGCTCGAACTCGCTGCCCGAGAGAAGTTTGTTCAGATTGTCCACATAAGTTTGCAGGTGCTTGCCGTGGTGAAACGACAGCGTCTGTGCGCTGATTACCGGCTCAAGGGCGGCCGGCGCATACGGAAGTTCAATCAGTGTAAACATGGGTTTGAGTATTAAATTTTTATACAACTTCAGCCAGCAGATTATCTGCCGAATGTCTCCGACGTGATCTGTTCTTTCATCTCGTCAATGACTTTCAGCAGGTACTGGCCATATTGGTTCTTCAGCATCGGTTGGGCGATTTCACGCATGCGCTCCTCCGTAATCCAGCCGTTACGGTAGGCGATGCCTTCCAAACAGGCAATCTTCAGCCCCTGGCGCTTCTCAATCACCTCCACAAACGTGGACGCTTCCGAAAGACTGTCATGGGTTCCCGTGTCCAGCCACGCAAAACCACGGCCGAAAACCTGCACCTTCAGTTCGCCGTCTTCCAGAAAACGTTGGTTCACTGTGGTGATTTCCAACTCGCCACGTGCGGACGGACGAATGCCTTTGGCGACTTCCACCACCTTGTTCGGATAGAAATACAACCCGACCACAGCGTAGTTGCTCTTCGGTTTTTGCGGTTTTTCCTCAATACTCAGGCAGTTGCCCTTAAGGTCAAACTCGGCCACACCGTAACGCTCCGGGTCTGAAACCCAATATCCGAAAACGGTCGCCTTTTTGTTCTCCTCCGCATCCTTCACGGCAGCTTTGAGCATGCCGGTCAAGCCGCTTCCATGGAAAATATTATCACCCAAGACCAAGCAGGCGCTGTCGTTTCCGATAAACTTCTCCCCGATGATGAAAGCCTGTGCCAAACCGTCCGGAGAGGGCTGCTCGGCATATTCGAAATGCACGCCGTAGTCACTGCCGTCGCCCAACAGGCGTTTGAAACCCGGGAGATCGTAAGGTGTGGAAATGATCAGAATGTCCCGTATGCCGGCCAGCATCAGGACGCTGATGGGGTAATACACCATCGGCTTGTCGTAAATGGGCAGCAACTGCTTGCTTACCCCCTTGGTAATCGGATACAAACGGGTGCCGGAGCCTCCGGCCAAAACGATGCCTTTCATGTTATGTTGGTTTGTTGGTTTTCCCGACAGGCGGCAGGTCTGGGGAATGCTTCGCCCCGCCAGTCACAACACGCACTGGCGAAAGCCAACTTTTTGACCCTAAACCAAGCTGTCTTTCAGTTATTTACACACGCCAGCCCAGTATATAGGAAACATGCGCAAAGATACTAAAAAATAATGATACTTGTTCTAAAAAAATCGTTCTTTATTGAATTTTTCTCCTTGTGTTTTGCAAAGGCGCGAAATCGCCTCCGTCCGCCGCTTTCCGTTTATCCGCAAGGGGTAGGAACAATTCTCCGCACCCTAATCCTATTTCACAAATTTTGGGGGTTCTTCATGCCTGCTGTTCTTTTCGCAAGCTGCCATTCAATCCTCCAGACGCAGCCCATCCCCGCTACTGGCAATCAACGCTTTGTATTTTCCCCGCAGGGCTGGCCAAGCCTTCAGATAGGCCTCCTCCACACCGCGCAGTATCTGTTCCCGGAAGGCCGGGTCAATCAGCGCGATGCAGCAGCCCTTGAATCCGGCGCCGGAGAAACGTCCGCCGTAAATTCCTTCTGTCCGGCACATGATGTCATACAATGTTTTCAGTTCGGGACATCCCGTCTCCCAGTTTTCGATAGAGGAAAGCCCGCTCTGGAAAGACAGTCGCCCGTAGGCGTGCAAGTCGCCCCGCCGCCAGGCTTCCACGGCCTGTTCCACCCTCTCCTGCTCGGTGTACCAATGTTCGGCACGCTTGCGCCAAGGGTCCGGAAGGCGGTTTTTGTATTGTTCGAACACCGCTCTCGGCACGTCGCGGAGATTGGTTTCGTTGAATTTCCCATAGTCCATGCCCGCGTAGGCCTTCAAGGCGTAAGCTGCGCTGCGGGCCTCGTCCACCCGCATGTTCAGTCCCGTCCCCGCCAGCGAGCGTTCCAATCCGCTAAAGAAAATGGCGATTTCGTATGCAGGCATGGAGGAGCTGGTCGGAATCAGCTCATAAGCACCTGTCTTTGTGTCCACAAAAAGCAACTGGTCCTTGCGGCTGTAGACCTCGCAGGACTGGTCCGTGGTCCCCACATTCACCCCCACATAATTCCGTTCGGCGAAAAGGGCGAATTCGATGACCTGCTCCGGACGGAGATGTATGCCGTTTACCTTGGCCAAAGCGGAAAGGAAGACAATCGTAACCGCCGCAGAAGAGGAAAGCCCCCCTATGGGCAGGCTGCCTTCAATCACGCCGGAAATGCCCGTCCGCAAGGGATAGGCCCGCGACAGCGCAAGGGTCGCGCCACGCAGGTAATCCGCCCAATCGTTGCAACGTTCGGCCGGGATGTCCAGCACATGCCACTGCGCCCTGCGGTCGAACTGCAAGGACGTCACTTCTATCACGCCGTTCAACTTGGCCTGGTAGGCCATGTGTATGCCCTTGTCCAACGCCAATCCGGTGATGCAGCCCAGACCGTAGTCCGAATGGGCTCCCACGGGCACCACACGCTGCGGGCAAAAAGCCACGGCCTCCGGGTCGTGACGGTAAATCTCAACAAATTTCTCCTGACAAAGCATCTTTGATTGTTTCTGACGGGTTGTATCCTTTGTAATCGCGACGCACGGCCTCATAGCTTGCCAAATCGCCTATGTCATAACGTTTTCCGGGCATTGGCATGGCGTATACCGGCATGCGGGCGCTGAGCCAAGCCACGAAACTGCCCGGCGCGTCAGTGCCACAGCCCGCGGCTATGCCCTCCTTCACCAAACGGACGGCTTCACGGGTGTAGTAATAAAATGGAGGACAGACCCAATGGGAGTCCGGAAACTGCGGTTTCTCCACCATACGGACAATGCGGTCGGTCTCATCCACGCTAAGCACGCCGGCTTTCTGCAGCCGCTGCGTGTCCGGCTGGTAAAAGCGCATCACACAAGAGGTTCGCTTTTCCTCCGCGTAGCGGAGAAAACGGGTGAGGGAAAAATCCAGCAGGTTGTCCCCGGCGAGCACCAGCAAGTCCTCATCCAAATGCAGCCGCTCTATGGCCAACTGAAGGTCACAGACCGCGCCCAAGCGGGTCTCGTTGGTGGAAGTGCCGTCATCCACCACGGAAACAGCCTGTTTCCGCCCTTTGGCCCAGGCCTCGAAATGCGAAGCGTACTTGTGGTTGGAAACCACTACAAAGGCATCCGCCTTCCCTGCCGCGTCCACATCGTCCACCAGCCAGTCCAAAATGGCTTTCCCGCCCACGGTGAGCAGGGGTTTGGGGAAATTGGCCGTCAAAGGGTACAAACGGGTGGCATAGCCTGCGGCAAGAATCACGCACTTCATGGTATCTTCTTTTTTTCGGTTTTATGTGGTTTCCGTGTCTTTGGCGATTTCGTCGGAAGGGATTTTCTCCACCTCCGCGACATCAATGTCCACGGTGGCGTTGATTTCAGCGTTCAGCCTAAGCAACAGGCGATTGCGTTTCCCTATGCGCACCAATTCGCCCTCCATGCCCTCCATGTTTCCGGACACGACGCGCACCCGGTCGCCCGGACTGAAATGCTCCGTGGTCAATTGCACCGGGGCTTGGCTTTTGTCCACCATGAACATGAACGCCTGCATCTGCGCCTCCGGCACCACCGCCGGCTGATGGGTCGCCTTATCGAACATGAAGGCGCACAAGCCGAAAATGGCGGAAAGCAGCGTGGCCCGGCGGGACTCGTAGGTCTGTATGAAAATCAGCCCTTTCAGCAGCAGCACATCCACGGTTTTGACGCGGTCGCTCCACTTGCGCTTCTCCTTGCGCATGGGAAGGTAACAGGTCTCCCCCGCCGCTTGCAGGGCCTCCGCCACCCTTTTCTCCTGACAGGAGCGCACATAGCCTATGTACCAGTGTTTTTCCTTGTCTTTCACCATGCCTGCGCCGCTATCGGTTTTGGTACATGGATGCGTAATAGTTCAGGTAGTCGCCGTTGGTGACGTTGTCCAACCACGCCTGGTTGTCCAAGTACCATTGCACGGTCCGCTCAATGCCCTCCTCGAACTGCAAGGTCGGTTCCCAGCCCAATTCGCGTTGCAGCTTGGTGGAATCGATGGCGTAGCGCATGTCGTGGCCCGCCCGGTCGGTCACGTAGGTGATCAGCTTCATATCCTCGTCCTCCGCCCGGCCCAACAGCCTGTCCACAGTACGGATAAGCACCTTGACGATGTCAATGTTCTTCCATTCGTTGAAACCGCCGATATTGTATGTTTCGGCCACTTTCCCCTTGTGGAAAATCAAATCAATCGCCCGGGCGTGGTCCTCCACGTAGAGCCAGTCGCGCACGTTCTCGCCCTTTCCGTAGACTGGCAAGGGTTTGCAATGTCGTATATTATTGATAAATAGAGGAATGAGTTTTTCCGGAAATTGGTAGGGCCCGTAATTGTTGGAGCAATTGGTGACAATGCTCGGCAGCCCGTAGGTGTCGTGGAAGGCCCGCACAAAGTGGTCGCTACTGGCTTTGGACGCGCTGTAGGGGCTATGGGGCTGGTATTTCAGCTCCTCGGTGAAAAAACGCTCGCCATAGGCCAAATGCTGTTTTCCGGAAGAGGCCTTGGTCGTGAACGGCGGCTCTATGCCTTCGGGATGGGTCATTTCCAAAGCGCCGTACACCTCGTCGGTGCTGATGTGGTAGAAACGTTTCCCCTCGTATTTCTCCGGCAGGCTCTCCCAATACAGCCTCGCCGCCTGCAAAAGCGACAAGGTGCCCATGACGTTGGTCCGCGCAAAGGTGAACGGATCCTTGATGGAGCGGTCCACGTGGCTTTCCGCCGCCAAATGTATCACCCCGTCCGCATGCGTTTCCTGCATAAGCCGGCACATTGCGTCAAAATCGCAGATGTCCGCCTTGACAAAACGGTAGTTGGGTTTGTCTTCCACGTCCTTCAAATTGGCCAAGTTGCCCGCATACGTCAATTTGTCCACATTGACAATACGGTATTCCGGATATTTTTGGACAAACAACCGGACGACATGGCTGCCGATGAACCCGGCGCCGCCGGTGATGATAATGCTTCGTTTCATGCTTGTATTCATTGTTTGATCTTTTGCAAATGAGTGCCTTTCATCTCGTAACGGAGACCGCAGCCGCAACGCAGGTCCGGACCGAGTTTTTTTCCGCAGGCGCAGACCCACGCCACCCGGCGTGCCGGAACGCCCTGCATCAAAGCGTAATCCTCCACGTCGCCGGTCACCACGGCGCCGGCGGCCACCAAAGCCCCCTCGCCTATGGTATGGCCGCACACCACGGTGCAATTGGCGCCCAAGGAAGCGCCAGCCTTGACCAAAGTCGGGGCATAGGCCCCGTGCACCGGATACTGCGACCTGGGAGTGCGCACATTGGTGAACACGCAGGAAGGGCCGCAGAACACATGGTCCTCCAGCTCCACGCCGGCGTAAACCGACACATTGTTCTGGATATGCACACCGTTGCCGATGCGCACGCCTTTCCCGATATAGACATTCTGCCCCAGCACGCAATGCCGCCCGATCACAGCCCCTTCCTCCACATGGCAGAAATGCCACACCTTGGTGCCTTCCCCTATGGAGACGTTTTCGTCAATATAGCTGCTCGGGTGAACAAAATAGGCCTTTTCCATTGTCTTTTCCATTATCGGTTCCATTGAAAAGGATGCGGCGCCAAGGGTTTGCGCGCCAAGGGATGGTAGTCGCCCTGCAAACCGACAGGCGTTGCGTTGCGAATCTGGCTGACCAAAGTGATGGAAGGCCGGACAGTTTCTATGCCAAAGCCTTCCCCTTTCAGTATGCGGCGGTAACTCTCGGTGTGCAGTTCGGTGAAACCTTCGGAAAAATCCATTTCCTCCCCGTCCACCATCAGGGAACGGTATACCCTTTTGCCGGAGGCAAGCGTCGCTTCCGGCAGGCAATCCTGATTGATACTCAAAAAATAACGCACGCGGGCCCTTTGCAGTTCCAACAGACCGGCCACCCTGTCGTGGGTGGACAGATGCACCACGCTTTTTTGCAGCGGACCGAAAATCCACAGCAACATGTCGTAAAAATGCACGCCGATGTTGGTGGCCAAGCCGCCGCTTTTCTTCTCGTCCCCCTTCCAGGAGGCGTAATACCAGCTTCCTCGCGCAGTAACGTAAGTTAAATCAATGTCGTAGGTTTTGTCTTTCGGCCCTTGTTCCACCTTCTCTTTCAGGCGGATGACCGCAGGGTGCATGCGAAGCTGCAAAATGTTGTACACCCGTTTGCCGCTGCTCTGCTCGGCGGACTCCAAAGCGTCCAGATTCCACGGATTCAGGGCCAAGGGTTTTTCACAAATGACATTGCCCCCCATGCGGAGCGCATAGCGCACATGGGAATCGTGCAGGTAATTGGGCGTGCAGATGGAGGCCCATTCGAACGCCTCCCCCCGGTTGCGCAGCAGGGAGTTGTGGCGGTCGTACAACTCGAATTCGGTAAAAAAGGCCGTGTGCAGAAAATAGCTGTCCAAAACGCCCACGCTGTCGGAAATGTCGTAGGCGGAAACCAATTCGTTTCCAGTGTCTTTAATCGCTTTCAGGTGTCTTGGCGCGATATAGCCGCCCACCCCTATGATCGTGAATCTGCTCATGCCTGCTACCGACTTGTTTTTCCGTTTTCTAACCTATAAAATCCGTTTTCGCGGAAAGCTGCAAAAGTACACATTATTCCAATATGAACCCTCAGCCGCAGAAAAAACCTTACCACACCTTGGTAAAATCCTGGGCGTCCCGGACGGAGGCGTCGCGCTGGAACTCCAGCACACGGGCGTATTTCAGGTAGGCGTTGAGGCTCATGGCCAAAGAAACGGACAAACCGTCCAAGCCGCCGAACACCCCGCCCCTCACCACATAATGGGCGAAAAAGGAGGAAATACCGTGTACCCAGGGAGACCACGCATGCACTTTTTTCCCCTGCAAATACAGGATTTTGGCGCTGCGTGCGCTGAAACGTCCGACCTGCTTGGCGAACATGGAAGCGGTGTCCGGATAGGTGAAGTGCTGCAAATCAAAGGCCAAATGCCCGCAACGGGAAGCAGGCACCCCCACCGAGGCGTGCTGCCGCGAATCACTGTAACGGGCCCGATCTGTCCGGTAAAGGCGCACCAGCGGATTGGGGTACCACCGGCAGCAGCGTATCCAGCGGTCGCCGATATAATTGCGCCGCCGCACCGTAAAGGCGTCATAGGGTGTGTTTTCCAAATCCAGTTTCCGTATGGCTTCCGCCAGTTCGGGAAGGATGCGCTCGTCGGCGTCCAAGCTGAACACCCAGCGGTTGGAGGCGTAGGCGATACCCACATTTTTCTGCGGGCCGTCCCCCAAGTAAGGCTGCACAACGGTTTTGGCTCCTGACGCGCGGGCGATTTCCACGGTTTTATCCGTGCTGCCGGAGTCCACAACGACAATTTCCTCGCAAACCTGCCGCAGCGAAGCGATGCATTCGGCGATATTCTCCGCTTCATTTAATGTGATAATCAATCCAGTAATATGATTCATACGCAATGGGGATTCGCCTGCAAAAATACGGATAATCCGCGTACAAACAACCGCCTGTTCATTTTTTTTGTCCAAATCCCTCGCAGCCTACATTAATATATTGTACTTTTGCACCCGATTTTTTGAATACTGACACCATGAGCAAGAACTTAGTCATCGTCGAGTCCCCCTCCAAAGCCAAGACCATCGAGCGGTTTTTAGGGAAAGAATATACCGTGCGCTCCTCCATGGGCCACATCCGCGACCTTCCGGAGAAAAAAATCGGCATCGACATCGCCCATCAATTCACCCCTCAGTACGAGGTGCTTCCGAACAAGCAGAAAATCATCAGCGAACTGAAAAAATTGGGCAAGGAAGCCGATGTGATCTGGTTGGCCACTGATGAGGACCGCGAAGGGGAAGCCATTTCCTGGCACCTGATGGATGAACTGAAATACCCGGCGGAGAAGACCCGTCGCATCGCTTTCCATGAAATCACCCCGAAAGCCATTGCCGAAGCCATCGCCAACCCCAGAGACCTGGACATCAATTTGGTGAACGCCCAACAGGCGCGAAGGGTGCTGGACCGCATTGTGGGTTTCGAGCTGTCCCCCGTGCTTTGGCGCAAGGTGCGCCCCTCCCTGTCGGCGGGCCGCGTGCAATCGGTCGCCGTGCGTCTAGTGGTGGAAAGGGAAAAGGAAATCAACCGCTTCGAACCCGCGCGTTACTACAAGGTGGTCGGGACCTTCCGCACCGCCCCGGACGCGCCCGCCTTTGAAGCCGAACTGAACACCCGCTTTGAAACGGAAGAAGCCGCCCTCGATTTTCTGGAACGCTGCAAAAACGCGCAATTCACGGCGGAGGCCATTGAGACCCAACCGGTCAAGCGCTCGCCCGCCCCTCCGTTCACCACAGCCACACTGCAACAGGAGGCTGCACGCAAATTAGGCATGTCCGTGTCCCGGACCATGTCCATCGCCCAGCAATTGTACGAAGCCGGACACATCACCTACATGCGTACCGACTCCGTGAACCTTTCGGACCTTGCCCTGGCCACCTCCCGCGAAACCATTATCGGAACCTACGGGGAAAAATACGCCAAGACCCGCAAATACACCACCAAGACCAAAGGCGCGCAGGAAGCCCACGAAGCCATCCGCCCGACCTATATGAGCAAGAGTTCCATAGGCGGTGCCGACAACCAGTCGGAGCGGCTGTACCAGCTGATTTGGAAACGCACCCTGGCCTCCCAGATGGCGGACGCCAAACTGGAGAAAACCACCGTGACCATCGTCAGCCCCGATTTGAAGGAATATTTTGTCAGCGTGGGCGAAGTGCTGCTGTTCGACGGTTTTCTGAAAGTGTACAAGGAATCCCGCGAGGACGCGCCGGAGGAGGAAAGCCGGGAACTGCCCGCCCTGAAGCAGGGCATGGCGCTTTTCAACGAGCAGGTGCAGGCCACGGAGAAGCACACCCTGCCGCCCTACCGCTATACGGAAGCCAGCTTAGTGCACAAACTGGAGGAATTGGGCATAGGCCGCCCGTCCACCTACGCGCCCATCATCTCCACCATACAGAAACGCAACTACGTGGTGAAGGGCAACAAGGAAGGCGGCGAAAGGGAATACCGCGTGCTGAGCTGCAAAAAAGGGAAAATCACCACCGCCACCAAAAAGGAGAAAGTGGGCTACGAGAAAGGCAAACTGCTCCCCACCGACATCGGCAATGTGGTGAACAGCTTCCTGACCGTGCATTTCGAACAAATCATGGACTACCATTTCACCGCCGACGTGGAGCAGGATTTTGACAAAATCGCCCAAGGAAAACTGGAATGGCGGAAAATGATGACGGCTTTCTACAAGAATTTCCACCAGTCCATTGAAACCACTTTGGAAACCTCCGAAAAAGCCAGCGGGGAAAGGCTGCTCGGCGTGGACCCCGCCACGGGCTACAATGTGTACGCCAAATTAGCCCGCTACGGCGCCGTGGTGCAAAGGGGCCGTTCCAACAGCGAGGATCAGCTGAGCTTCGCCAAACTGCTTCCCCACCAGAGCATTGACACCATCACTTTTGAAGAGGCCATGGCCTTGTTCCAGCTGCCCCGGACGGTCGGAACCTGCGAAGGCCAGCCCGTGGTGGTCAATATCGGACGCTACGGCCCTTACATCCAGCACAACAGCAAGTTCTACGCCCTACCCAAATCGGAAGACTTATGGAGCATCAGCATGGAACGCTGTCTGGAAATCATGGAGGCGAAAAAGAAGGCGGACAAGAGCAAGGAAGCCAGCGTCATCGGGGAATGGAACGGCCTGCCGCTTTCCGTCGCCGTCGGGAGGTTCGGCCCTTACATTTTATACGACAAGCATTTCTACGCTTTACCAAAAAACACGGACATTCACACCGTCAGCGTGGAGCAGGCCAAGGAGGTCATTCGCAAATACGAGGAGAAAAACGTGCTCCGCCGCTTCGAGGAGGACACCGACCTCCGGGTGCTGAAAGGCCGCTTCGGGCCCTACATCGCCTACAAGGGAAGCAATTACAAACTCCCCAAGGACAGCGACATCAGCCAACTGACCTACACCCAATGCACCGACATCGTCAAGGAGGGAAACGCCAGCGGCAAGGGGTCCGGCGCACGCAAGAGAAAAGCTTCCACCCGTAAAAGCAAGGCCTGATGGAAGAGAACATTGCCACCTATTTCGCCCCGCTCGACTTAGACGCTTTAGAGTACAACCTTCCTCCGGACGACAACCGGCACATCGGCGGAAACCTGCGCCTGCACACGGAAAAGAACGGTTTTCCGGATTTGGACGCGGTGCGCGTCGCCCTCATCGGCGTGCCGGAGGAACGCAACGCCTACAACAACGTGGGCTGTTCCTTGGCACCGGATGAAATCCGCAAAGCCTTCTACCGCCTGTACCGCATGGAAGACATGCCCGCAACCGCCGACTTAGGGAATTTCCGCATCGGCAAGGAGACCAACGACACCTACCACGCCCTCTCCGAAACGCTGGCCTTCCTGATCCGCAAGCGCATCGTCCCCGTGATTTTGGGCGGAAGCCAGGATTTGACCTACGCCAACTACTTGGCTTACGAGCAGTTGCAGGAAGTAGTGAACATCACGGCCATAGACCCCAAATTCAACATCGGAAACAAACTTTCGGAAAACAGCTCGGAGGCCTTTGTCCACCGCATCATCCTTCGTCAGCCGAATTACCTGTTCAATTACAGCAACTTGGGCTACCAGTCGTATTTTGTCAGCCCTGACGACGTGGCCCTGATGGAAAAACTGCGCTTCGACGCGACCCGCCTCGGGGTCTTGCAGGAGGACATCCGGCAATGCGAACCCATTTTGAGAGATTCCTCCATCGTCAGTATCGACATGGCGGCCGTGCGTTTCTCGGACGCTCCGGGCTGCCGTCAGGTCTCCCCCAACGGACTGAACGGCAAAGAAATCTGCACGCTTGCCCGTTACGCCGGAGCCGCCGGGCGCGTCACCTCCTTCGGCATTTACGAATACAACCCCAGCTGCGACATCGCCGGACAAAGCGCCCTGCTGATTGCCGAAATGCTGTGGTATTTTCTGGAAGGCTTCAGCATCCGCAGCAACGAACAGCCGGACATTCTACAGGAAAACTGCATCAAATACATTGTGGAGCTGCAACAGCGGCTGTACCAAATCAATTTCTACGAGAGCAAGACCAGCGGCCTCTGGTGGATGGAGGTGCCTTACGCGGACAAAAAGGCCAAATTCGAACGGATGTACCTCATTCCCTGCACCCGCAAGGACTACGAGACCGCCTGCCAGGGAGAGCTTCCGGAACGCTGGCTCAGCACCTACCAGAAATTGGAAAAGAAATAGCCATTCTACGGAAATACAAAGCATAAAAAAAGCGGACGCCCTTTCGGGCATCCGCTTTTCGGTTTCACGCAGCCGCGCTTACGAATGCATGTTGTTGTAAATGGTGTCGTCCACCGGGATGGTCAGCACCGGAATCGGGGAACGGTTGACAATGCGCTTGTTGAACGAAGTCAGCACAAAAAGGCGGTCCGCATACAGCTCAATCTCCTTCATGCACACCAACAGGTTGATGTCTTTCGCTTTCGCATAGTCGAAAATACGTTCCGGCTCCTTGGCGTCCACATCCATGAAGTCACACTCCGTCCGGATGTTGCGCTCGCTCATGTAGGATTCCGCGCGTTTGGCGAAAGCCTCCACCAAGGCATTGTTCTCCGCATTCGCGCCTTCGGTGTGCATGCCCAAAATGTGCACTTTGGCGTTGAAAGCCTTGGCCAAACGGGCCGACAGCTTGACCTTTTGCAGGGTTTCCCGGTTGGTGTCAATCAGCAGCAGCATGTGGTCCAGATGACGGTGAATGTCGTTGGCCTCCCGGATGGTGAAGACCGGGAAATTGGAGTTGCTGACCACTTTGAAAGCCGAACTTCCGATAAACAGTTCCTCGAAACCGCTGCTTCCGTGGGTTCCCACAAACACCAGAGCATCCCCCTGCTCTTCCGCCTCATCGTTGATTTCCTTGAAAATCCTGCCGCTCGCCACGCGCACTTTGCATTCGATATTGGCATAGCGGGGACGGTATTCGGCCGCCCAACCCTCCAATTTATCCGACACTTTTTTCATCAGATCCTTGGGGTCCTCCCCGTCGAACATTCGGGTGTCCGGAGCCATGACGTACAACAGCGTCAGCTTGGCCTCCAAAGCAATGGCCACCGAGAGCGCGTGCTCCAGTGCGTTTTTGGAACAACTTGAAAAGTCAATTCCGACAATGATGTTTTCCATACTTCTTTTATTTTAAGTTATTACTTGACACTCACCCCGACGGGAAGCCTACACGGCAACCTCCGCCTTGATATGGGGATGCGCTTGATAATCCACTAATTGAAAATCCTCGTAACGGAAATCCTCCAGACGCTCCACCTTCGGATTCAGCAGCATTTTCGGCAAGGGGTAGGGTTCGCGCCCCAACTGCAGGCGGGCCTGTTCCAAATGATTGGAATACAGGTGCAAATCTCCGAAAGTGTGTATAAACTCCTTGGGTTTCAAATGACAGACCTGCGCCACCATCATGGTCAGCAAAGCGTAGGAGGCAATGTTGAAGGGAACGCCCAAAAACGCATCGGCGCTGCGCTGGTACAGCTGGCAGGACAGTTCGCCCTCGCTCACATAAAACTGGAACAGCACATGGCAGGGCGGCAGCCGCATGGCATCCACCTCGCCCACATTCCAGGCCGACACAATCATACGGCGGGAGTCGGGCTGCTCCTGAATCTGCCGTATCACCTCCTGCAACTGGTCAATGCGCCGCCCTTCGGCGTTTTTCCAAGAACGCCACTGCGCCCCGTACACCGGACCCAAATCGCCGTTTTCGTCCGCCCATTCGTCCCAAATGCTCACCCCGTGCTCCTTGAGGTAACGGATGTTGGTGTCCCCGGCGATGAACCACAGCAGTTCATAGATGATGGACTTCAAATGCAGCTTTTTTGTGGTCAGCAGCGGGAATCCCTCTTGCAGGTCAAACCGGGTCTGGTAACCGAACACGCTGCGGGTCCCCACACCGGTACGGTCCCGTTTGTCCCTGCCGTTCTCCAGAATATGATTCAACAAATCCAAATATTGCTTCATGGTGCGTCGCTTTGAAAAACCTTATACGACGGAACATTTTTCCGCTTTGCAAAGTTAATCATTTTTTCAATATTGGAACCGACTCTCCCTCGCTTTTTTAGAAAGGAATGGACAACTGCGTAGGTATCAGGGTGAAAGTTTTGCGATGAAACTCCGTCGGACCGAATTTTCGCAGGGCTTCCCGGTGGGCTTCCGTCGGATAGCCCTTGTTTTTCCGCCATTGGTAGGCAGGATAAAGCGCGTCTAAGGCAAGCATGCAGTCATCCCGGTAGGTTTTGGCCAGAATGGACGCCGCCGCAATGGACATGTAGGTCGCGTCCCCTTTCACCACACAGGCGTAGGGAATATCCGAGGCGCAGTGGAAACGGTTGCCGTCTATCCACAGGAAATCGGGTCGCACCGGCAGCTTCTCCACTGCCATATTCATCGCTTTAATACTGGCTTGCAGTATGTTAATCGCATCAATCTCCGGCGCGTCCACACGAGCGACCGCCCAGGCCACGGCATCGCGCTCAATCTCCACGCGCAATTGCTCCCGCTTGCGTGCGGAAAGCTGCTTGGAATCGTTCAGCTCCGCATGGGTGTAGTCCTTGGGCAGAATCACCGCCGCCGCAAACACCGGTCCGGCCAAACAGCCCCGACCGGCCTCGTCGCAACCGGCCTCCCTTTCCCCTTTACGTCCCCACGGTATCAGCATGACGGAAAAAACAGGAAAATGACATTCAGCGCCCAACAGCACAGAAAGAGCGCATTGTAAAAAAACCGGCGTTTCAGGAAAGCCTCCTCCTCACACAGAATCAGCGCCAGCACACTCAGAAACCCGCACAACGGAACGGGATTTTCCAGCGGGGTGAGCAGGAAAAGCAGCAGGAAATACAGCGAAAGGTAAAACAGCAGCAGGCTTTTTCGCCGAATGGCGATATTTTTCACGTACAGAAAACGTATCATGCGGTAGGTGGAGACCACGTACAGCAGCAGACAGGCCGCCAAGGGAAGAAAGACCCGCCACGAGAGCTGGGGCATGTGAAAGCCCAGATGCTGCCACTGACGGCTGAGGTAATCGGCGCAAACCTCCCCCGTTCCGGGAAAACACAGGAAAAACAGCCAGGCATACAGCCAAAACACCCCCGCCCCTGTCACGGGAAGCAGCAGGGAACGCCAATTGACCATACGATGCGCCAACAGCATGACATAATAAAACAGCAACAGCAGTGCCATGGGAAGGTACATCATGGAGGCCAAGGCGCACAACAGCCCGAAAACTAATCCGTTGTTCTGGCGGTAGCCTTTGGAGTAAAACGCGAACAGCAAAGGATACAGGCAAAGGCAGAGCAAAGCCAGGACCGCCAAAGGAAACCAGTCGGAAGCCCGGACAAACAGGGAGAGAAAGAGCGGCAGCAGCATGGCCGGATAGAATTTCCGATGCTCCACCAAGTACGCATGCTGCGCCATCCTGAGCAAAAAAGCGGAGGAAGACAGCAGCAGCAGCAAGGAAAGCATGGCAAACACCGCCGGATGATGCGCATAGGCTTCCGGAAACGCGCCGGACACGGAAGGCCCCGCATCGGCAAACACCCACAAGCGCAAAAAGGCCAAAAGTCCGGATAAGGCCACCAGCACAATCTGCAAAGGAATCTCCTGTACCGCCCGTTTTAAAAACATATTTTGAAAATCATTGGGTTAAACGCACTTCCGTGCCGACCGAAAGCCGGGCGGCGCGTCCGAAAATCAAGGCATGGTTTTCTGCCGGATCGGCATGACCTGCCGGAAAACCGAAACAGACAGGGTAATGGTATTCAGCCACATGGTTCCACACAATCTCCTCCGCCGTCTGCCCGAAGGGCACGGTGTTGTCGTGCATGTCCGACAGATTGCCGACCACCAGTCCGGCCAAGCGGGAAAGCTTGCCGCTTCGTTTCAGACTAAGCATCATGCGATCAATGTGGTACAGGTATTCGTCCAAATCCTCTATGAACAGGATTTTCCCCTCCGTCTGCAAATCAGAGGGCGAGGCCTGCATGGCGTACAGCAGGGAAAGGTTGCCGCCGCAAAGCACGCCTTCCGCCTCCCCCGGACGGTTCATCGGATGGGAAAGAAAGGTATAGTCCAAGCGCCCTTCCGTCAAAGCGGTGAGCATGGTGCGCACCGACTGGCTCCGGGCGGTCTCTTCGGTCACATTCACCGGCATGGTGCAATGCAGGGACTCCAAACCGAGACGCTGCAAATGCACATGGAAAGCGGTGGTGTCGCTGTAGCCGCAAATCCACTTCGGGTGCCGACGCAAACGACTGAAATCCACGCTATCCACAATGCGCATCCCGCCATAGCCGCCCCGGGCGCACCACACGGCCTTCACTTCCTCCTTGTCCACCGCCCACTGGAAATCCGCCAGACGTTCCGCATCCGTTCCGGAAAACTGGTGAAAGCTGCCGTACAAATGAGGGGCAAAAGCCACACGCAAACCGGCGTCTTCCAGCACCTTCACCGCACAAGCCACCTCCGCTTCGGAAATTTTCCGGGCGGGGGCGACCACAGCGACCAAATCGCCTGCGCGAAGCGGTTTGCACATTCTTTTTTTACAGCGCATCAAAAAACTATACTCTTATTGTTAGACAATTGTTTTCAGTTTCAATATTTTGCATTAAAAATACAAATCGCGTTCCCCCGCCTTGATGCGGTCGATGCGGGCCAGCAGCTCCTCGCGGAACTTCTCGTCCACATTCACCAAATTGTTCTCAATCACCTTCCAGCCCTTGGCGGCGACTTCCGGCGTGGCGTAATCCACCAGGTACTCGCTCAAGGTCAAAATGGCGTTGGGGGTGCAGTAGCGTTTGATGAAGCCCGGCACGCTGAACTCCATGAAATGCTCGCCCGTGCGTCCCAGCCGGTAGCAGGCCGTGCAGAAGCTCGGAATGTAGTTCTGATCCAGCAGCTCCTCAA
>JAGAEQ010000019.1 GCA_017613015.1 Bacteroidales bacterium
CACATGCATCCTCCGGCAGAGCCGGAGGAATTGTTTCCCTGTACGGCTTTTCATAAAGGCCTCCAGGGTGTCCAGAGGGTCGTTGGAGGTGGCGGCGTGCAGCCCGATCAGGTTGATGCCGCTTTGCCGGATGCGCCGTTTCCATTCCTTCAGACCGACCGAAGTGATGTCGTTCGGGTAAACCACCACGCCCCGGTATTCCGGTTTCGGATGCATCACACAGCCGAAAAGCACATCCGGTTTGTGAAAGTCTGGCACCGTGTCGGCGGTGGGGATGAAGGAGTACCAGTGGACGCTGCCGTCCTGTTGGAAATCATCCTGGAAAATGCCCATCCAGAAGCCTTTTTCCAGCTTGCAGCCCAACTGTTCCAACTCGCTGCGCAGCAGGCTGCCTCCGATGCGGTAGCCCCACGGGGTGATCTGTGCGGATACTTTCAGCGAGGCGAAGTCCCAGCTGTAGTCGAACTGGCGGTAATGGCGGGCCTTGTAGTCCAGCACCCGTCCTTTTGGGTCGATTTCCGCGCAGTAGTATTCATTCATGTCACGGGTGGGGGAGAAGAAGATCTCCACGCGGTCCTCCGGCTCCACATCCGCTTCCGAGGTGAAGGGTTCGCTCAGGGTCAGGGTGGAGTCCAGCACCTCAAAGGTGAAGAAAAAGCGTTCCCGGGTGCTGTAGCTGTAAAAGTGGTTTTGGTTGCTCAAATGGTCCCATGGCGCGTGGAACGCCAGCACTTCAAACCCATTGCCGACCTCTATCGGCTTTTGCGCTTGTGTCTGGCTGCTCAGGATGCCGCACAAGAACAGAAGGAAAAAACATTTTTTCATCATATTGTCTCGTTGTATTCGTGAAGTTTCCGCACTACCGTCTCCACTTTGCCTTTCAAATCCAGGCATCCGTCGATGCGGTGCAGGGTGAAGCCGTTCCGCTCCATGTGTCGGAACCAGGTTTCCTGCCGTTTGGCGAACTGGTGGATGGCCGTGTTGAGTTTTTCCACCATTTCCGTATAGGAGATTTCCCCGCAGAGGTAAAGGGTGATCCATTTGTATTCCAATCCGTAATAGGTGAGCTGTTCCGGTTTCAGCCCCTTGTCTAATAGCCGTTGCACCTCTTCCACCATGCCTGCTTCCAAGCGCTGGTGCAGCCGCCGCGTGATGCGCTCCCGCAGCAGCTCCCTCGGGTAGGCCACGTAAAACAGCAGGTGCTCTTTCCACACATCCGTCTGGCTGATGCCATGCTCCTTGTACCAGGTCTGGATTTCCAAAGCGCGCAGCAGCCGCTCCCGGGTCTCGGTGTCGGTGTGGTTGTGCAGGCGGATGAACTGTTGCAGCATCGCTGTCAGCTCTTCCATGCTTTTTCCGGCCAGCTGCCGCCGCAAGGCCTCGTTGTGCGGCACCTCGTACAGGGCGTAGTTTTTTAGCACCGCTTCCACGTACATGCCGCTGCCGCCGCAAAGGATGGCCGGTTTCCCTTCCGTCTGCAGTGCGCTGTATATCCGGTTGAAATCTTGCTGGTACTGGAAAATGTTGTAGGTTTCCCCTGCATTCAGAATGTCAATCAGGTAGTATGGAATGTCCTTTCCGTCAAGGTGGTACTCCGACAAATCCTTCCCCGTACCTATGTCCATGTTCCGGTACACCTGCCGCGAATCGGCACTGAGGATGGCGGCGTCTAAGCGGGCGGCGAGGGTGGCGGCCAGTTGCGTTTTTCCGGTGGCGGTGGGTCCGGTGATGCAAATCAGGGGGAGGTTTTTATTTTTCACGCTGCTTGCGGTATTTGCTGAATTTGTTGGTAATCATGCGTGCAATCTCCGTCTCCGGTGCCTTGACCAAATCGTAGTAGGAAAAGGCGCAGTAGCACATGAACGCCTCCAATTCCTCTCCTTGCAGGCCGGTCAGCCGGGCGACAATCGCGGCGTTGTATTTGCGGCTCAGCTGCCTGCTTTCCTCCTCGTGGGTGGAGAGGTAACGGTAGTGTCTGGCCAGCTGCGCTTTGCGGCTGTAACAGTCGTAGAGCATGGTGATGGGGCTGCCGTTGTACAAATGCGGCTCCGTGCGGGCGGTCGCGTCCGATTTCTGCTGCCCGCTCAAGGTGATGCTCTCCTCCACCGCATTGGCCTCCTTGGCCACGTCCGTCAGGAAAATGGGGTAGGGCTTCAAGGCGTAGACGGTGGTGCCTTTGAGAAGGATGCTTTTCATTTCCATGGAGATGAGGTGGCGTTTGTCGGAAGGGGAGAGGGTGTCCTCCAGCACAAGCACACGTGCGGCATAGCCCACGTGGGTGACGACGAGGGTGTCTTTCCCCTTGGCTATCAGGGCGAAATTCCCTTTGGCGTTGGAAAAAGTGGCCATGCCGGTGGAAATGTTGTGTATGCAGGCGTTTTCCAAAGGCGTGTGCTGCAAGTCGTTCACCACGCAGCCCTTAAACACTTTGGAAGGTTGCGCAAAGGCGATGCTGGCCCAGCACAAGATGGGTAACAGGAAAAACCGGCGGCAGCATTTGTTCATTTCGTGTGTCTTTTGTCCACAGCATATACCATCGTTTACCTGTGGTCACTTCCCCGCAGCCGCCGAAGGCAGAGCACAGCTTATCTGCTACTGTTCTCCTCTTTCAGCACCACCAGTTTCTTCAGTATGGCCAAATCTTTGGTCTGTACGCGGATGAAGTAGTCCCCGCAGGCGAAATCGCCAAGGTAAATGCGGATTTCCTCGTGGTTTTCCGTAATGTTCAGCTCCTCTTGGTGCAGTATGCGTCCCGTCACATCGGTGATGCGCAGCTTGTTCTTGCCAATCAGGTCGTTGAACTCGATGGTCACTTCGCCGTTACGGATGACCGGGTTTGGGTATACGCGTATGGTGCATTTGATATAGGTCTTGATGTGTTTGAGGCAGGAGTCGGACTGTCCGCATTCGTTGAAGGCATAGACGGTGATGTCGCCTTCGCTCAAGCCGATGTTGTCCGGAATCTCCACCCAGATGGAATCTCCTTCCCGGTTCTGGTTGACGATGGTCCAGCCGGAGGGCACGCTCCATTGGTATTGGGTGATGGGATAGAAGTGGTCTACCTGGTCAATGTAATAGATGTACACGCCTTCCTTGCCGATTTTCTCCAATCCGTAGATTTGCGTCGGGGCCGAAGGGATGACGCGCTTGTTGATGTGCAGGGCGATGATGCTGTCGCAGCCCTTGCTGTTCCGCAGGGTGATAGTGTAGTAGCCTTCCGTCGGGAAGCTCTGTCCGGCGTATGTGTAGGGGAAGGCGTTTTCGCAAACCGTCACCTCGTCGGAAACCATGGAGGTCGCGTTCACGGTAAGGTGCAGTTTCAGCGTGCTGTCACAGCCCGCCTGCGTTTTCAGCGCATAGGTGAAGTCGCCGCTCTTGTTCAGGGTGTCTCCCAAGAAGAAGAAAGGAAGCATGTCGCTGCACACGGCGATGGAAGTGTCTTTTACAAAGGTCTGATTGACGGTCAGGCTCAGGGTGATGATGCTGTCGCAGCCCTTTTGGGTCGGGAAGGTGAACTGGTGTTCGCCTCCGGCAAAAATGTCCTTTCCGGCGAAGCGGTAGGGCAGCTCGTTATCGCAGATGCTGGCGTTCACCCGGGCGGTCTTGTCGTTATTGACGTGCAGCGTAAGGTAGATGATGCTGTCGCAGCCGTTCACGCTCGTGAAGAAAGCCGTGTCGCGTCCGGTTCCGTTCAGGGAATCCAGACCGGTTTCCGTCATGAAGTAGTAGGGGAGCTCGCTCTGGCAGACCTCCGGATTCAGGTAGATGTGGTAGTCTTTGCCCTCGTAGATGGTCAGGGTGACGGTGCTGTCGCAGCCGTTGGCGGCCGTGAACGTCACATTGTCAATGTCAGCGTGGTAGAAGGTCTTGTTGCCGTAGGTGTAGCCGTTTTTCAGGACATCCGGGCAAACCACCACATAGTCAGAGGTGGCCGGTGACGGCTTGACGGTGAAACGTATGGTGAAAATGCTGTCGCAGCCGTTGCTGGTGAACAGTTTCACGGTGTCGTCCTTGGTCTGGAACAGGCTTTTGAGGCCTCTCCAGTTGTAGGGCAGGGAGCTTTCGCAGACGGTGATGCTGTCGTGCTTGTTGTAAGTCGGGTGGACCGTCACATAGGTGTTGACCACGCTGTCGCACTGGCAGCTTTTGGTTTTCAGGTTCTCCACGCGGAACAGGCTCGTACCCGGTGTCGTCAGGACGGTGCCCAGGTAGGTCTCGCCTTGGCAGAACGTTAGCCGCAGGGTGTCCGCATAGGTGGCGTAGCTGTCCACGATGAGCGTCACCACGGTGTCGCAGGAAGTTCCGCCGGAAAGGGTGTCCACATAAACGCCGGAGGCGTAGTATTTCTTTCCGTTAAAGCTCACACCGGTCGTGCCCAGCACATTGCGGCATGCGCCGATACGGACGCTTTTCATGGGGTTGTTGGCGATGCTCAAGGCGAAGGTGCAGAGCGAATCCTGTCCCCTGGAGCCGGTGAAATGCCGCTCCTTGAAGCCCGGGGTGTAGTAGTTCACGCCTGCATAAACGTAAGGCAGCGCAGCCTTGCAAACCATGACATCGGGAAGTTTGGTCGTATCCGGTTTTAAGGTCTGGGCTTGGATTTGCGTGCTGAAAACAACCGCCATAAGGGTGGTTCCGAACAACAAATGTAAAAGTTTATTCATAAAGTCCTGTTTTTTCTGTCTTATGCTCTTTTTTGCATGTATAAATGGAAGTTTTTGCGGTCACCCCTTGTTTCCGCAGGGATTTCCGTAAAACTTCAAGTTTTTCTTTGCCAATTCATTGAGAGAAATTCTCCATGGAAAACCTCTCCCAAAGAATAGCGTGCAAAGATACAAAATACGCATACATGAAATCTTTTTTTTTAATTTTTTCGCTTTTTTTTTAATGTAATATGCGTAACGGTTTTGTTATGCGTCAATTTGGGCGAATTTCGCGTTGCGCTCGATGAACTCCCGGCGCGGCCCGACATCGTCCCCCATCAGCATGGAGAAGGTGTGGTCCGCCTCGGCGGCGTTGTCTAAGGTCACCTGACGCAGCATGCGGTTGCTCGGGTCCATGGTGGTCTCCCACAACTGGTCGTCGTTCATTTCTCCCAAACCTTTGTATCGCTGCACGTTCACGCTCTTTTCCTTGCCCGCCTCCTGGTATTTCGCCAGCATGGCGACGCGTTCCTCCTCCGTCCAGCAGTACTGGTGCTCATTGCCCCGTTTGACGAGGTAGAGTGGCGGGGTCGCGATATATACGTGCCCGTTCTCGATCAGCTCGCGCATGTAGCGGAAGAAGAAGGTCAGCAGCAGCGTGGCGATGTGCGCGCCGTCCACGTCGGCATCGGTCATGATAATCACCTTGTGGTAGCGGAGCTTGGAGAGGTTCAGGGCTTTGCTGTCCTCCTCGGTGCCTATGGTCACGCCCAAAGCCGTGTAGATGTTCTTGATTTCCTCGCTCTCAAACGCGCGGTGCTGCAAGGCTTTCTCTACATTTAATATTTTGCCTCGCAAAGGCAGGATGGCCTGGGTGCGGTTGTCGCGCCCCTGTTTGGCGGTGCCGCCTGCGGAATCGCCCTCCACGAGGAAAAGCTCGCACAGGGAAGGGTCTTTTTCGGAGCAGTCCGCCAATTTGCCGGGCAGTCCGGATCCTCCGAGCACGCTCTTGCGCTGCACCAGCTCCCGCGCCTTGCGGGCCGCGTGACGGGCTTGGGCGGCCAAGGCCACTTTATCCACGATGTTTTTGGCCTCTTTGGGATGCTCTTCCAGGTAATTGGTCAGGCATTCGGCAACCATTTGGCTGACAATGCCTTCCACTTCGCTGTTCCCTAATTTTGTCTTCGTCTGCCCTTCGAACTGGGGTTCCGCCACCTTGACGGAAATCACGGCCGTCAGGCCTTCGCGGAAGTCGTCCCCGTTGATTTCGATTTTCTGCTTGTCCAGTTTTTCCAGCAGCTTGTTGTCGTCGGCGTATTTCTTCAGGGTGCGGGTCAGTCCCCTGCGGAAACCGGAAAGGTGGGTGCCGCCTTCGTGGGTGTTGATGTTATTGACGTAGGAATGCAGGTTCTCCGAATAGGAGTCGTTGTACTGCATGGCGATTTCAATGGGAACCCCGCCTTTCTCCCCTTCGATGTAGATGGGGTCTCCGGTCAGACGGTTACGGTTGTCGTCCAAGTAGTTGATAAAATCAATCAGGCCTCTTTCGGAATGGAAGGTCTCGCACTGGAAACTGCCGTCCTCGTTGGGGTTGCGCCGGTCCGTAATGGTTAGGCGGATGCCTTTGTTCAGGAAGGCGAGCTCGCGCATGCGGGCGGCGAGGGTGGCGTAGTCGTAGGTCGAAACCGTGAAAATGCTGTCATCAGGCGTGAACTTGATGAAGGTGCCGTGTTTGTCGGAAGGCCCCGTCTCCTTGACAGGGTACAGGGGTTTGCCGTAGGCGTATTCCTGATGGTAGGTCTTTCCGTTGCGGTACACCTCCACGGTCAGGCTTTTGGAAAGGGCGTTCACGCAGGACACGCCCACGCCGTGCAGGCCTCCGGACACCTTGTAGGAGCCCTTGTCGAACTTTCCCCCGGCGTGCAGCACCGTCAGCACGACCTCCAAGGCCGAGCGCTTCTCTTTTTCGTGCATGTCGGTGGGGATGCCACGCCCGTTGTCCAATACGGAAATGGAGTTGTCCTCGTAGACAGTCACGTCAATTTGGTTGCAGTATCCGGCCAGGGCCTCGTCTATGGAATTGTCCACCACTTCATACACCAAATGGTGCAGTCCGCGTTCGCTGATGTCCCCGATGTACATGGCCGGGCGCTTGCGCACGGCCTCCAGTCCCTCCAGCACCTGGATATTACTCGCGTTGTAGTCCGCCTGCGGAAGGTTTTTTTCTTCTAATTCACTCATTTATAGTATGTTGCTATTAATCAAAAATACATTGCAAAAATAGGTAAAAATTCAATACAAAAGCGATGGGCGCAGCTTTTTTTCCCATGAAAAATAATTGGCTTCCGGCATACTAAAAAACGAAAAATCTGGTTACTTTTCAAACAGAAGACATTTCGGATGAACCAACCCAAGCCCCAACCTTTGCAAACCATTCTGAACGCTTTCAGAAACAAGCGGATTCTTATTCTCGGCTTTGGCCGTGAAGGCCGCTCCACCTATCGTTTGCTGCGCTCCTGCCTGCCGGAGGCGGATGTCTCCGTCGCCGACGCCAACCGCTCCCTCGTGGACGAACTGGCGGCGCAGCTCCCCAAAGACCGTCTTTTTCTCGGGCCGGACTACCTGGAGGCAATCCCCCGTTTTGAGCTGGTAATGCAGTCTCCGGGCGTTTGCCTGAAAGATGTGCCGCCTTTGCCGGACTCCGTTTGCATCAGCTCCCAGACACAGCTGTTCCTGAGCGCGTACCGCGACCAGTGCATAGGCGTGACGGGCACCAAGGGGAAAAGCACCACTTCTTCCCTGATTTACCATTTGCTGCACGAATGCGGGCAGCCTGCCCTGTTCGGGGGCAACATCGGGCTGCCGCTTTTCGAGCTGCTGCCGCAAATCACCCCGGAGACGCTGCTGGTGCTGGAGCTTTCCTGCCATCAGCTGGAGTTTGTGCGGGTAAGTCCCCGCGTGGCCGTGCTGCTCAATCTGTTTGAGGAGCATTTGGACCACTACCGGGACTACCTGGCTTACCAGCAGGCGAAATACAACATTGCCCGCCACCAGCGTCCGGGGGACGTGCTGGTGGCCTCCGCGGCGGACGAGCGCATTGCCGCTTGGCTGGAAAGGCAGCCGCCGCAATCCGTTTTGCGTTTGTTCGGGGAGCGGGACGTGCCGGATTTCATGCGCTCGGAGGCCTTTCCGCTGAAAGGCGCCCACAACCGCCTGAACGCATTGGCCGCGCTTTGGGCGGTGCAGGCGGTGTGCCCTTCGGTCAGCAGGGAGCGTTGGCAGGAGGCCCTTTCCAGCTTCCGCAGCCTTCCGCACCGTTTGGAGTATGTGGGGGAGGTGAAGGGCATTCGTTTCTACAACGACAGCATTTCCACTATTCCGCAGGCGGCGGTGGCTGCCGTGGAGGCCGTGGGTCAGGTGGACACCCTGCTTCTGGGCGGAATGGACAGGGGCATAGACTATTCCCCCTTGCGTGAGCTGTTTGCACATTCGGAGGTGCGCCATTTCTTGTTCACCGGTGAGGCGGGCCGCCGGATGATGGCCCTGACGGAGCCTCCCGAGGGCAAGACCTTCGCTTTTTTCAAAACTTATGAGGAAATGGTGGCCGCAGCCTTCCGCCTGACCGCGCCGGGCAAGGTGTGCCTGCTTTCCCCGGCGGCGCCCAGCTACGACGCTTTCAAGAATTTTGAAGAAAGGGGGGATGTGTTTAAAAAATTAGTACTTTTGCAAGTTTCAAAACCAAAAGAGGATTATGCGTAAACTTCGCCTGATTGTTTGTTTTATCGTATTGGCGGGCTGTGTGTCCGCCCAGGACAGGATTTTCAATTTGCAGGATCTGTTTGTCAGCGGAAAACTGTACCCGCAGCGGATGAACCAATGGCAGTGGCTGCCTGATGGAAGCGATTTCGTGTACGAGCGGGACAACGCGCTGGTGAAACGTTCCGCCGCTTCGTCCAAGGAAAGCGTGCTGTGCTCTTTGGCGGAGGTGAACGCCGCTTTGGGCGCGGCCGGCAAGGAGAACCTGAAACGCTTCCCCTCCATGGCGCACTGGATTTCGCCCGATCAGGTGTATCTGCGCGTGAAGGACGGCTATGTGCTTTACGATATTCCGGGAAAAAAGATTGTCCATACCTTGAACACGGCGGTTTCCGCTTCCGCCAACCTGCTGGTTGACTGGGAACACGCCCGTTTCTCCTACACCGTGGGCGACCATTTGTTTGTCTGCAAGGCCGACGGCAGCCCGGTCCGGGTGAACAAGCAGGCGGAGAAGGATGTCCGCTACGGGCATGTGCCGCACCGCAACGAATTCGGCATTGACAAGGGCGCGTTCTGGTCCCCCAAAGGGAATTACCTGGCCTTCTACCGCATGGATGAAAGCATGGTGACAGATTATCCGTTGGTGGACGCCCAGGGCCGCATCGCCAAAGTAAAAAACATCAAATATCCCATGGCCGGCATGGCCTCCCACGAAGTCACCGTGGGGGTGTATGCGATGGAGACGGGGGAGGTGGTGTACCTCCAGACCGGAGAGCCGCGCGATCAGTACCTGTGCAGCGTCACTTGGACGCCGGACGAGGAGTTTCTGTTGGTCGGTGTGCTGAATCGCGGACAGAACCATTTGAAAGTGAACAAGTACAACGCCCGCACGGGGGCTTTCGTCTCCACCTTGTTCGAAGAGACAAACAGCCGCTATGTGGAGCCTTCCGACCCCATGTATTTCCTGCCCGGCCAGCCGGACCGCTTCATTTATGTGTCCCGCAGGGACGGATGGAAGCACCTGTACCTGTATGACCTTTCCGGCAAGTTGCTGAAACAGCTCACGTCCGGGCCTTGGGAGATCAAGACTTTCGCGGGCTTTGACCGCAGCGGCTCCCAGGTGTACTTCACCTCCAACCGCGACGAAATCACCGGCGACCATTTTTACGTGCTGGATCTGAAAAAAGAGAAAATCCGCCGGATCACGCCGGAAAACGGCACCCATTCCGTGCAGCCGGACGCCACCGCCACGTATTTTCTGGATGTGTACAGCAACATTCACCAGGAATCCAAGTACGTGCTGCGTGACAAAAAAGGCGCGGTCAAGGAGACGCTCTTGGACAACAAGGGCTACCTGGACGCTTACGCCTTGCCTGAAACCCGTATTTTCACCCTGAAGAACGCGAACAATGACGACCTGTACTGCCGCATGATTCTGCCGCCTTCCTTTGACAGTACGAAAAAATACCCTGTCTTTGTGTATGTTTATGGTGGACCGCACTCCCAAATGGTCACCAACAGCTGGCTGTCCGGAGGATGGTTCCTGCACTATATGGCGCAGAAGGGCTATATCGTCTTCACCTTGGACAACCGGGGCACGAGTCACCGGGGCTTCGCCTTCGAGAGCGCCATTCACCGCCACTTGGGCGATTGTGAGGTGGAGGACCAATTGTGCGGGGTGAACTACCTGCGTAGCCTTCCCTACGCGGATACGGCCCGTTTCTCCATTGACGGCTGGAGCTATGGCGGCTTCATGACCCTAAGCCTGTTCACCCGCTGCCCGGGCGTGTTCAAAAAAGCCACGGCGGGCGGTCCGGTGATTGACTGGAAATATTACGAAGTGATGTACGGCGAGCGCTATATGGACATGCCGCAGGAGAACCCGGAAGGCTACGAGCGGGCTTCCCTGCTGAACAAGGTGGACTCCATTCAGGGAAAGCTGCTGATTTTCCATGGCGCACAGGACGGCACCGTGGTGTGGCAGCACACCTTGCAGTTCATTAACCAGTGCATTATCAAGGGGAAACAGGTGAACTACTTTATTTATCCCGTGCACGAGCACAATGTGGGGGGCTACGAGCGTCTGCATTTGTGGAAGAAGATAGAGCAGTTCCATGCTTACGACAATTAACAACAAACTATAAACCCAAAAAATCAAGTATCAGTTATGAAGAAATTAGTTTTACTGTTCAGCGTGTTGGGGATGATGGGTGTGGCCTTCACCTCCTGTAAGGATGATGAGAAGAAAGACAACGAGACACCGGTCGCGGAAACCTCGTATGCGGGCACCTATGTCGGACAATACGTTTTGGCGGACACCGCTTATGACGCCAATGCCGTGTTTTTCAACGGTGTGTTGAAGAACCGCCTCAAATTGTACATGGTGGTGAATTTCGAACCGACCGACACCGCCGGTTTCTATCGCGCCCAAATAGGGGCCAACGAGACCTCCATCGTGACCTCGCTGTTGGACTACATTGGTGTGAAAACTCCTGAAAATGTGGAAGAACTGGTGAAAGGCCTGAGCGCTACCGCCCAATTTGACGGCTTGGGCAAGGTGAACATGGCGCTGAATTTCGACATTGACGTCCAGGTGTTAGATACCATCAACCTGAACTGGCAGTTGGTCAATTTCGAAGGTTTGAGAAAATAAAAACCGAACAATTTTTTAATTTTTAAATTACAATAACATGAAAGCAAAATCTTTAAAAGCTGTTTGCCTGTTGCTGATGGCTTCGGTTTTTGTCGGGTGCGACAAAGATGACAACACGCAGGGCGGCGGAGCTGGCGGAAACGGCGGAAACACCGACGGTGTCAGCATTAAAATCTCGGAACCCCAGTGGAACGGGGACGAAGTGACCTATTCCGTGACGGTGGATATCAAGGACGCCACCAAGGAGCTCAAGGACGCGCAAGACCAGCGTGGCGGCGGCAGCTTTGGCATCGGCTATTTCCCTGTCGGGGCGGAAAGTGGCGAACCCAAGTATTTCAACGGGGACGCTGTTTCGGAGAAAGTCAGCGGTGACAAGCGTTCGTTTGTGTTCCGCAGCACCTTCCGGGTGGACAACCGCAAGCAGGCCAGAGCCTATGTGTATGTGGGCAAGGTCGGAGCGGAGGAAGCCGAATACGTTTACGGGGCCTCTTTCTATGTGGAGCCGCAGGCTCCGGGAGGAGACGGCTATTCCGTCACCGGAATCGAAGAGGTTAGCCATACGGACACTTCCATCACCCTCTCCGCCCGCATCGTGGGCGATCTCTCCAGCGCAGCGCCTTTTGCCAAGGCCAGTTGCGGTTTCATCTACTGCCCGGAATCGGAAGGCGTGCCTGTATTTAAGGAGGGTGCGTACATTGACTGCACCGCTTCCGCTTTTGCCAACCAGGGCAAATCCTTCAGCGGCACCATCACCGGCCTGCAACCGGACCAGAGGTACAATGTGATGCCTTTCCTGCGCATGACACCCGAGTCCGAACTGATTGTCGGGGACTGGCGCACCTTCACCACCACGAATGGCGGCGGCGGTGGCAACCATGACACCAATTGGATACGTATCGACAAGCTGTCTGCTTCGGACACCTTTGTCAGCTACACGGTGACGGGCTACATCGACAGTGGCGACCCCATCGCCATCGGAGCCTGCTACAACGAGACGGGCAACCCCACCTTGAATGACAAGGTGTACAATGCCCTGGAACACTTGAGCGAACTGACAATGACGGAGAATCCGGACGGCTCCCGCACGGTGAGCGGCGTGATTTCCGCTTTGAAGCCCCAGACAACCTATTACTTCCGCGCCTTCATGCGGTGGAGCAACGGAAAGACGGTGTTTGATCCGGAGATTGTTTCGGTCGTCACTTCAGGCAAATAAGGCTAAAACATTCCTGTTATGCGACAGAGAGGGGTCTGACAGGCCCCTCTCTTCTTTTTTTTGCGGATGCCGGCGCGTTTTCCTGCGATGAAATTTGTTTGGGAAATTCGTCTGGTCGTATTGTTTTTTCGTATAAATTTGCAGCTTTGTTCAGGCGGTGTCGCCTTGTTTGTAATAGATTGGATATTAGTATATGGCTAATTTTTTAAGTAAACTTTTCGGAACCAAGTCAGACCGGGATTTAAAGGAATTGAACCCCATTCTGGAAACCATAAAGGACGCCTATGAGCGGATAAAGGACCTTTCCAACGACGCGCTGCGTGCGAAAACCCAGGAGTTCCGCCTCCGCATTCAGGAGGCCACCCGGGAGGAGCGTCAGCAGATTCAGGCCATGAACGCCCGCTTGGAGGCGGAGTACGACATGCCGGTCGGCGAGAAACAGAAGCTGTACGAAGCCATTGAGAAACTGGAGGATTCCATTTACCAGACCTCGGAAGCCGAGTTGAACGAGCTGCTTCCGGAAGCGTTTGCCGTGATGAAGGAGACCGCCCGGCGTTTCAAGGACAACAAGGAAATCCGCGTGACCGCCACCGATTTCGACCGCGACCTGGCGACCCGCTACGAAAGCGTCCGTGTGGAAGGGAACGAGGCCGTTTTCCAGAACAGCTGGATGGCCGGAGGCAACCTTATCACCTGGGACATGTGTCATTACGATGTGCAGCTGATTGGCGGCACGGTGCTGCATCAGGGGAAAATCGCGGAAATGGCGACCGGTGAGGGAAAAACCCTTGTCGCCACCCTGCCAGTGTACCTGAACGCCTTGACCGGCGACGGCGTGCATGTGGTCACGGTCAACGATTATCTGGCCAAGCGTGACTCGGAGTGGATGGGCATGCTGTATTTGTTCCATGGCCTTTCCGTCGATTGCATTGACAAGCACGAGCCCAATTCCGAAGAGCGGCGGGCGGCCTACCAGGCGGACATCACTTTCGGCACCAACAACGAGTTCGGTTTTGACTATTTGAGGGACAACATGGCGCGGAATGTGTCGGAGCTGGTGCAGCGCAGGCACAACTACGCCATCGTGGACGAGGTGGACTCCGTGCTGATTGACGACGCGCGCACCCCCTTGATCATTTCCGGCCCTACGCCCAAAGGCGAGGATCAGGATTTTGACAAGTACAAGCCCATTGTGGAGAAACTGTACAACGCCCAACGGCAGTTGGTCAACATACTGATGACGGACATCCGCCGCCTGATGAACGGGAACGACCCCAAAAAGGAGGAGGAGCTGGGCAAGCTGCTGTTGCGTGCCCACCGTGCGCTGCCCAAAAACAAGGCCCTGATCAAACTGCTGAGCGAGCCGGGCATGAAGCAGCTGCTGCTGAAAACGGAGAGCTTCTACATGGCCGAGCAGAACAAGAACATGTACATCATTGACGATGAGCTGTATTTCGTCATTGAGGAGAAACTGAACTCGGTGGACATCAAGGACAAGGGCATTGATTTGGTCGCTTCCGACACCAAAGACCCCCAGTTCTTCGTGATTCCCGACATGGGCACCGAACTGGCTGAACTGGAACAGCAGCATCTCAGCCCGGACGAGAAGCTGAACCGCAAGAACGAGCTGTACAAGGCCTTTACCGAGGCTTCGGAGCGCATACATACCGTGCAGCAGCTGCTTCGGGCCTACACCATGTTTGAAAAGGATGTGGAATACGTCATTATAGACAACAAGGTCAAGATTGTGGACGAGCAGACCGGCCGTATCATGGAGGGCCGCCGCTACAGTGAGGGCCTGCACCAGGCCATTGAGGCCAAGGAGAACGTGAAGGTGGAGGCCGCCACGCAGACCTACGCCACCATCACCCTGCAAAATTACTTCCGCATGTACCGCAAACTGGCCGGTATGACCGGTACCGCAGAGACGGAGGCCGGGGAGTTCTGGAATATCTACAAATTGGATGTGGTGACCATCCCGACCAACAAGCCGGTCATTCGCGAGGACCGCGACGATTTGATTTACCGCTCCAAACGCGAAAAATACGCCGCCATTGTCGATGAAATCATCCGTTTGCACGAGGAGGGCCGTCCAGTGCTGGTCGGTACGACTTCCGTGGAGACGTCCGAATTGCTCTCCACGATTCTGACGCGCCGCCATATCAAGCACAATGTGTTGAACGCCAAACTGCACAAGAAGGAGGCGGACATTGTGGCCGAAGCCGGTAAGCAGGGCGCGGTGACCATAGCCACCAACATGGCGGGCCGTGGAACCGACATCAAGCTGACCCCGGAGACGCGGGCCTTGGGCGGTCTGGCCATCATCGGCACGGAGCGTCACGATTCCCGCCGGGTGGACCGTCAGCTGCGCGGCCGTTCCGGTCGTCAGGGGGATCCGGGAACGTCCCAGTTCTTTGTCTCTCTGGAAGATGATCTTATGCGTCTGTTCGGCTCGGACCGTATCGCCAAGGTCATGGACCGTCTGGGCTTCAAGGAGGGCGAGGTCATTCAGCACAGTATGATTTCCCGTTCCATCGAGAAGGCGCAGAAAAAGGTGGAAGAGAACAACTTCGGCATACGTAAAAGGCTGCTGGAGTACGATGACGTGATGAGCAAGCAGCGCGAGAGCATTTACAAGAAACGCCGCAACGCCTTGTACGGCGACCGCTTGTCGGTGGATATTGCGGAAATGTTCCGCAGCATGAGTGAGTTCATCACAACCTCCTATCAGGAGAGCAAGGATTTCGAGAGCTTCGACCGCGCCTGTGTGTCCATCATGGGCTGCGAAAGCCCGGTCTCTTCCCATGACTTTTTCCAGACCAGGCCGGAATCCATTATCGAGGCCTTGGACAAGCGTTCCTACGAAAACTACAAAAGCCGCATACTGAAGATTTCCGAGGATGTGATACCGGTGATACAGTCGGTGTACGAAAGGGAGGGCAACCGTTTTGAAAACATCGCCATTCCCTTGTCTGACGGGAAAAAAGTGCTGCAAATCATCGCGCCCATGCGGCGTTGCCTGGAGAACGGGGCGCACGAGGTGGCCCTGTCCATTGAGAAATGCCTGGTACTGGCGGTGATTGATGACGCTTGGAAGGAGCATCTGCGTGCCATGGACGATTTGAAGCAGTCCGTGCAGAATGCCTCCTATGAGCAAAAGGATCCCCTCTTGATTTACAAGCTGGAATCGTATGACTTATACTCCGACATGCTGACCGATGTGTACAGTAGCGTGGTCTCCTTCCTGTGCAACGGGCAGATTCCCTTGCGGGACCCGCAGCACATGCATTCGGCGCAGCAGCCTCAGCAGCAGCCCCGTCTGCGCGAGGGCCGGGAAGAGGTGAACATGCACACCAACGCCCCCCAGCAGCGCGAAGTGACCCAGCCGATCAAGGTGGAGAAGAAAATCGGGCGCAACGATCCCTGCCCCTGCGGCAGCGGAAAAAAATACAAGAACTGTCACGGGAGGGTCAGCTAAGGCCGTATGAAAAAGGTCGTCCTTTCTGTCACTAACGATTTGTACACCGACCCAAGGGTTGACAAGGTCGCCCACAGTCTGGAAAAAATGGGCTGTGAGGTTCTCTTGGTCGGCAGGCGTTATGCCGATTCGCCGGTTCTGCCGCCCCGGACCTATGCCACACGCCGCATGCGGCTGTGCTTCCGCAAAGGCCCGCTTTTCTATGCGGAATACAACTTCCGTCTGTTTTTCCTGCTGCTGTTTGTCCCTTGTGACATTCTGGTGGCCAATGATTTGGACACACTGCTGCCCAATCTGTTGGTGAGCCGTTTGCGCCGCAAGGCTTTGGTTTACGACAGCCACGAGTATTTCTGTCAGGTGTGGGAGGTCGTGCAGCGTCCGAAGGTGCAGGCGGTGTGGCATCGTGTGGAGCGTTACTGCTTCCCAAAGCTGACGCACGTCATCACCGTGTCGGAGTCCATCGCCGAAGCCTACCGTAAGGAATACGGGAAGCAGGTGGAGGTGGTGCGCAACCTGCCGCTGCGCAGCCCGGAGGCGGAAACGCCGGTTTCGCGGGCGGACTTGGGGCTTCCGGAAGACCGGAAAATCATTATTTTGCAAGGAAATGCCATCCACAAGGACAGGGGAGGGGAATTGCTGGTGGAAGCCATGCCCTTTCTGTCGGAGACGGTCTTTTTGCTGGTGGTTGGTGCGGGCGACGCCCTTCCCGGCATGCGGGAACGTGTCGCGGAGCTGGGAATGGAGGACAGGGTGCGCTTTGCCGGGCGCGTAGCCCCCGAACAGCTGCCGCTGTATACCCGTTGCGCGGACATCGGGGTCTCTTTCGACCGTAACGTCTGCCTGAATCATGCGTACAGCCTGCCCAACAATCTGTTCGAGTACATACAGGCTGGCATTCCCCTGATTGTGTCCGATTTGCCGGAGCGCCGGCGTATTGTGGAAACCTATCAGGTAGGGGTGGTGCTGGAGGATTTGCGTCCGGAGGCGGTGGCACAGGCCATCAGCCGTCTGGTCTCCGACACCGCGTTTTACGCGCTTTGTCGCCAACATTGCCGAGAGGCGGCGCAGCAATTGCATTGGGAAAAGGAGGAGGAGACGCTTAGGCGCGTGTATCTTCCGATTGTTCATAACGAAAATACAGATCAACATTCATGAAATACACAGTAATCACCGGAGCCGCCGGATTCATCGGCAGCTGCCTGCTGCAAAAACTGCACGAGGACGGATTTTCCGCCTTGGTGGCGGTGGACGATTTCTCCAAAGTGGAAAAAGCGCGGAACACCGAGCATAAAACCTATCTGCACAAAGTGAACCGCACTGAGTTCTTCTCCTGGCTGGAAATGAACTCCTCCCAAGTGGAGTGCGTGATACACCTCGGGGCCCGTACCGACACGACCGAAACCCGCTGGGAGATTTTCCAGGAGCTTAACCTGAACTACACCAAGGAAGTGTGGAACGCCTGTGCCTTGTACCAGATTCCTTTGATTTACGCTTCGTCCGCGGCGACCTACGGCGCGGGTGAGCACGGCTATTCGGACAGCCATTCCATCGTGGAGAAGTTGGAACCGCTCAACCTCTACGGCATTTCCAAGAACGAGCTGGACAAATGGGTGCTGGAACAGGAGGATGAGGACGAGCGCACGCCTCCTTTCTGGGCCGGTCTGAAATTCTTCAACGTGTACGGACCCAACGAATACCACAAGGGGCGCATGGCTTCGGTGGTGTTCCATGCCTTCCGTCAGATCAGCGAAAGCGGACGGGTGAAGCTGTTCCGTTCCCACCGTCCCGATTTCAAGGACGGGCAGCAGTTGCGGGATTTTGTCTATGTGAAGGATTTGGTCAAGGTGATTTCCTTTCTGATGCGCTACCAGCCCCAGAGCGGACTGTACAACGTGGGCACCGGAAAGGCGCGTTCCTTCTATGACTTGGCGGTCAATACCTTCAAGGCTATGGGCCGGACGCCGGACATTGAGTTTATCGACACGCCTTTGGACATTCGCGACAAATACCAGTATTTCACCGAAGCCGACATCAGCAAGCTGCGCCGTGCAGGCTATGACGAGGCTTTCTATTCCTTGGAGGAAGGGGTGGCCGACTATGTGGGCAACTACCTGCTTCCGGATGTGTGCTGGTAACTTCTTGGCTTAAAAGAAAAAGGGCCCCTTTGCCGCTTGCCGGAGAGGAGGCCCTTTTGTTATGTGCGTTTGTGTCTCCGCTATTGCCTCCATTCCCAGGTGGCGCCGTCTTTTCCGTCCTTGACGGCGATGCCTAAGCTTTGCAGCTTGTCCCGAATCTGGTCGGAGGTGGTCCAGTCTTTTTGTGCCTTGGCGTGCTGACGCACTTCCAACACCATGTCCATCAATCCGTTGATGACTTCCGCGTGCGGAGTCTCGCTGGCTTCGTCCGTCAGACCTAAAATCTGGAAGGCGAAGGTGTCGAAAGTCTTGCGGCAAAGGTCAATGTCCGCCTGGCTCAAGCTTTCCTTGCCGTCCTTGGCGGCGTTGATGTGGCGGGAAAGCTCAAACAGCTCGGCGATCACCATGGCGGCGTTGAGGTCGTCGTTCATGGCGTCCGTGCAGCGTTGGTAGCAGTCCCCTACGGAAACCGTGGAGGTGGCGGCCGCTTTCAGGCCTTGCAGGTTGTGGTAGGCCTGCATCAGGCGCTCTAAGCCTTTCTGGGCGGATTGCAAGGCCTCATTGGAAAAGTCAAGGGTGCTGCGGTAGTGCGCCTGCAAAATGAAGAAGCGGATGGTCATGGGCGAGTAGGCCTGTTCGAGCAGGTCGTTTGTCCCGTTGAAGAACTCGTTCAGGGTGATGAAGTTACCCAAGGATTTTCCCATCTTTTTCCCGTTGATGGTGATCATGTTGTTGTGCACCCAGTAGCGGGCGGAAGTGCAGTCGTTGGCAATCCGGCTCTGGCAGATTTCCGATTCGTGGTGGGGGAACATCAGGTCGATGCCGCCGGGGGGAATGTCGAAGGTTTTCCCCAAATATTTGGTGCTCATGGCGGTGCATTCGATGTGCCAGCCGGGGAAACCGACGCTCCAGGGGGAGGGCCAGCGCATGATGTGCTCCGGCGCCGCCTTTTTCCACAGGGCGAAATCGGCGGGGTGGCGTTTCTCCTCCTGTCCGTCCAAGGTGCGGGTGTTGGCGAAAAGCTCTTCCAAAACCCTTCCCGACAGCTTGCCATAGCCGTGTTCGGCATCGAACTTGGGCACGTCGAAGTAGACCGAACCTTCGGAAACATAGGCGTATCCCTTGTCCAAAATCTCCTGCACCATCTGAATCTGCTCCATGATGTGTCCGGAGGCGCGGGGCTCGATGGAGGGACGCTGCACTTGCAGCTTGTCCATGGCGTCATGGTAGGCGTCCATGTAGTATTGCGCCACTTCCATGGGTTCCAGTTGCTCGATGCGGGCCTTTTTGGCGATTTTGTCCTCTCCGGAATCCGCGTCGTGCTCCAGATGCCCCACGTCGGTGATGTTGCGCACATAGCGCACCTTGTAGCCCAAGTGTTTCAGGTAGCGGAACAGCAGGTCGAACACAATGGCGGGCCGGGCGTGCCCCAGGTGAGGCTCCCCGTAGACCGTGGGTCCGCACACATACATGCCCACGAAGGGCGGGTGCAGGGGTTTGAATTCCTCTTTGCTGTGGGTCAGTGTGTTGTATAGCATTAAGGGCTGTTCCATTGGCTATTCTTTAGGCTTGTCCAAAACTTTACCGATGATTTTCAAGGTGACTTTGGGCTGGTCGGGGTCGTTGGTGATGACGTAGATGTCTTTCACTTGGCCGCCGTGTTTGCCGTAGGTGCTGAATTTGGCCTTGATTTTGGTGGATTCTCCGGGCAGCAGGGTCTCTTTCTCCAGGTTGGAGGTGGTGCATCCGCAGGAAGTTTTGACCTTGTGCACGACCAAGGGGCTCTTTCCGATGTTTTTCACCGTGAATTCGTGTTCAATCACCTCGCCGATAATGCATTGCCCGAAATTGTACTCCTCGGAGTCGATGAGGATGTGGGGCGCGTTCTGAAGCTGTTCCTCGCTCCAGGAGGCGAAATCGTCGTAGATGTCGGCGGTGATGTAGAAGGTCTTGCTGTTGTGGTGGTCCTTGGGCAGCGGGTCGTTGGTGACGATGGTGAATTTGTCCCAGACGCTTCCCCAGTCGTTTTTGGCCGCGGCGCTATACTGGAACACCACGTAGCCTTCCTCGTTGGGACCCACTGTGGGGGTCAGGTCGATGATTTTAACGGCGGGGGGCATGGTGCCGGGTTTGAAGGTCATGGCAGAATCCCACACATTGTAGAACCAGATGGTGTCCTGCTTGATTTCGTTGCGGTGCATCCGCCGGATGGAGACCGTGTTGTTCTTGTATTTCAGGTTGCCCTCCTGCATGCTGTACAGTTCTGCCTTGGTGGTCGGGGTCGGGACGACGTAGCCGCCCAAGCGCAGGCTGTAGCTGACGGTGTCCTTTTTCCCCGTAAGGGTCACGACCTGCACCGGAATGCGGAAGGAATAGCGCATGTTTTGCGGGTCTAAATAGGCTTTCATGTGCACTTTGTCGTATTTTTTCAGCACGCTTTTGCTCCATTCGAAGCGCACGGCCGGATTGTCGGCGGTGGTGCTGAGGATTTTCACGTCGGTCTCGCCCAGATTGGTGACCAGAAAGTCATGCGTGACCACGCCGTCGGCCTCCTTGATGGAGTAGAAATCGAAATTGGTTTCCGAAAATTTCAACGGTTTTTTCAGCTCCTGCTGCGCAGAAACGCCCGCCCACATGCCGATGCAGCCGGCAAGCAGCAACGCCTTTTGCAAGATGCGGTTTCTCAAACTCTTCATTTTGTGTAATTTTTTAAAGGTTTTCAATTGGTTGGCCAAGGGACGGCTTTCGTCCGCCAAGCCATGTAAAAACCTGCAAAGATAATCAAAAAACAAATAGCGCGGCCGAGATGATTTTTTATTTAATTTTTCTCAAAACAACGCGGCGTTTTCAGAAAATGTGTATCTTTGCAAATTCTTTTTCAAAAAAGAGGACCCATACAGAGCAAAACAACGAATTCTACAGAATATGGAGTTGTACAACAGTGGGATACAGCAGATTGGCATAGGTGTCCCCGATGCTGACGCCGCTTGGAAATGGTACAAGGAATATTTTAATGTGGATATCGTCATGATTGACGAGTATGCCAAGGCGGAATACATGCTGCCCTATACCGGCGGCGAAGTTTGCGACCGGCATACCATTCTTGCGGTGAACCTGCAAGGGGGCGGCGGCTTCGAAATCTGGGAGCACCGCAGCCACATGCCCACTTTCCCCGAGTTCGCCGTCCGTCCGGGTGATTTGGGCATTTCCGCCTGCAAAATCAAATGCCGCAACGCGGCGCAGGCCTACCATTTCTACAAGCAGAAAAAAGCCAGGCTTTCTCCCATGTACACCGCAGTGAACGGCGGTTCCTATTTCTATCTGCATGATCTTTACGGCAATGTGTTTCAGGTGTTGGAGTGCGACGACTTCTTCCATTTGAGCACGCATCCGGCCGGAGGGGCCTACGGGGCTGTCATCGGGGTGAGCGACATGGAGAAGAGCATCCAATTCTACCGCAACCTGCTGGGCTACGACCATGTGCTTTCCGACCAGACCGGCGAATTTGACGATTTGGCCTACTTGGGCGGCGAAGGCATTGTTTACCGCAGGGTGGTGCTGACCCACTCCAAACCGCGTGTGGGCGCGTTCTCCCGTTTGTTCGGCACCTCCCAAATCGAGCTGTTGCTGGCGAAGGACTGCGAAGTGCGCAAAATCTACGAAAACCGCTGGTGGGGGGATCCGGGATTCATCCACTTGTGCTTTGACATACGGGGCATGCGCGAAATGCGGGAACGCTGCGAGCGGGAGGGGCATCCCTTCACCGTGGATACCGAAAGCCTTTTGGAAGACCATTTTGACATGGGGGAGGCTGCCGGGAATTTCGCCTATAACGAGGATCCGGACGGCACGCTGATCGAATACGTGGAGACGCACCGCATTCCCTTGCTGCAAAAGTGGGGCATTTCCCTGAACCTCCGGAAACGCAAGCCGGACAAGCACTTGCCGGACTGGATGCTCAAATGTTTGCGTTTTATGCGGAAATAAATAAGTGATACATAAAAATAAATAAAGAAATAAACATTCGTTAGAAAGCCAGGCTATGAAATTGGAAGATATTCTCCGTTTGGTGGATGGAAAGGTGAAAGGCGGTTCGATAGCCAATGAACCCGAAGTGGACAAGGTGTTCGCCTCCGATCTGATGAGCGATGTGCTGACAATCAAAAACGCCCAAAAGCTGATGCTGATCACGGGTTTGTGCAATTTGCAGACCATACGCACCTGTGAGATGGCCGAGATTCGGGCGGTGCTGTTCGTGCGGGGCAAGAAAGTGACGGAGGACATGGTAGAGCTGGCCGAAGAGAACGACATGTTGCTGATGGAAACCGACTATTCCCTTTTCCGGGCGTCCGGCATACTGTATCAGGCCGGGTTGCAACCGTTGTATTAGGCGATAACCTATTAATGAACAGTTATGAATTTTGAATATAAGGTAGAAGGGGGCGATTTCAGCAACGCCGGTTCCACTTCAAGCGCGGTGAAACGCATCATGAAGCAGATAGGCGTGGACCCTTCCATAGTGAAACGGACGGTGGTCGCCTTGTATGAGGCGGAGGTCAATATTGTGGCGCATGCCTACCGGGGCGTGATCAGCGTGGATTTGGACGAGGACAAGATCCGCATTGTGCTGGACGATGAGGGTCCGGGCATTCCGGACATCGCCCAGGCCATGGTGAAAGGTTACTCCACGGCTTCTCCCGAAGTGCGGGAAATGGGCTTCGGCGCCGGTATGGGGCTGCCCAACATGCAGTCCAATATGGATGAACTGAAAGTGGATTCCGTGGTGGGCAAGGGTACCCGCGTGGAAATGGTCAATTATTTCTCCCATCCGGAGCAAACACAAGCGTAAAAGGCAACATGGAAGAGACATTTCATCATGCGTTGAAATTCAAAACCGATTTGTGCATCGGATGCTCCCACTGCACTGGCGTGTGTCCGACCGGAGCCATCCATGTGGAGGGCGGGCATCCTGTACTGGAGCCCAACCGCTGCATCGACTGCGGACACTGCTACCAGGCCTGTCCGGTGAACGCCATCTATATAGAACAGGATGACTTCCAGACTATTTACAACTATGCCTGCCCGGTGATTCTGCTGCCGTCCACCTTCAGTGCCCAGTTTCCCGAGAAAATTTCGCAGCGGGCCATTCTTTCCGCCATTTATCACTTGGGTTTCAAATATATCTATGAAGTGGAGAAGAGTGTGGACGTGCTGCATGAGGTGATTTGCGAACGCATCAAGGACAGGGACGTGGAGCATCCCGTCATTTCCACCTTCTGCCCGGCCGTTGTGCGCCTGATTCAGGTGAAATTCCCTTCCCTGATACCCAACCTGCTGCTGGTGCGCCCGCCCATGGACATCACTTCGTTGTACATTCGCAAAAATCTGACCGACAGAGGCGTGCCCCCTGAGGATATCGGCATTTTCTACGTGGCTCCCTGTGCCGCTAAAATCGCGGCCATCAAGAGCCCGGTGGGGGAGACCAAGGCGCAGACCGATGGTGTGATTAATATGAACTACCTGTATAACAAGGTGTTCCGTGTTATCAAGCAAGGCGAGTACCAGTTGCGGGACGACGAGTTTGATTTCCACCCCATTTCGCGCCGCAGCCTGCTGTGGACCATGACCGGCGGGGAAATCAACGATTTGCCGCAGGGCCGCAACCTGGCCATTGACGATATTGACAATGTCTCCGAGTTTCTGGAAAAGGTGGAGAACGGCGACGTGGAGGGCGTGGATTACCTGGAGCTCCGCGCCTGCGACGAAAGCTGCGCCGGAGGCATTCTGTGCGGGTCCAACCGTTTTCTGGTGGCCGAGCGGCAGAAAAAGCGTGCCGCCCAGAAGTCCGTGAAGGTCTCTCCGAAGGAGAACCGCCTGCTGACCTATAAGGAGTATTTGAAGGACAATATTTCGGTGGGCAAGGTGGAGCCGCGTTCCATGGACAAGTTGGACGAGGACATAGGGGTGGCCATGCGCAAGATGAAGAAGTCGTTCGAGCTGAACAGCAACCTCCCGCAGGTGGACTGTCGCATTTGTGGCTACCAGAGCTGCAAGGCCTTGAGCGATGCGGTGGTGAACGGGCAGGCCGACATCCGGCAGTGCATTTTTGTGCAGCGGATCATGGAGCTGACCGACAAAATGAGCACGGCGGAATCCATACGGCTGCAACGGAACATCTGGGGCGACCAGAAACTGGACAAGGACTCTTTGAAAGGAATGGCAATAAACGAATTGTAACTAAATTAATAAATTAACTAAATTAAAAACAATAATCTTAATTTTGAGCCGAAGGCCCGATGGCATAGAACAGGGAGCATTTTTATGAAAAAACTATTAACCGTAATGGCCTGTCTGGCTTTTGTAGGCGCACTGCAGGCGCAGTCCGTTCTGACGAAGGGCAATCCGTATGCGACCACCGTGAAGACGGGTAACCGTCCTGGCGCGGGCGACTGGGGTTTGTATGTGGGCCCGAGCCTTGCCGAAGTCATCGACCTGATGGATTGCTTGGGAAAGAATGCCTCCACCACTCCGAGCACTGTGGAGATCATCCGGGCTCTCCCCTTGGTCAATGTGAAGCACTATTTGTCTGACAACATGGAATTGCGCTGCGGTATCCAGTGGACGAAAAAAGGCTATCGCTCCAGCGGTACCATCATTGACACCACCATTCTGGTGACCCAGAAGCAGACCACCAGCTACTTCCGTCTGATTCCGGGATTCGCTTACCACTTCTCCCCGAGAAACACCATGGATGTGTACACCGGCGTGGCCCTTCCTTTAGGCATTGACGGTTTCACCGACAAATACGAAGAGACCAACTTCATCTCGAACTCCTATCGTAAATCCTTGGGTGTCGGTTTGGAAGCTTTCATCGGCTTGCAGGCCTTCGTCGCCGACCTTCCTGTTGCCATCGGTCTGGAGTACGGTCTGAGTGGCATGTTCCACACGGGCGAGCGCATCAAGAACGAATACTTTGACGCAAACAAGAACAAACAGACCTGCTACACTGATCTGCAAGGTATCGAGACCTACAAGGACGATTTCAAAGCCAATTCCGGTTCTTTCGGAAACGACCTTCGTCTGACCATTACTTATTATTTCAACAACAAGTAAAAACCGACAGGCTATGAAAAGAAGTTTAATCATCGTTCTGGCGGCGGTTTCCCTGATTTGCTGCACTTCGTGCACAGGGCTGCGGACCGCTCAGACGGCAAAGGGCTTTACCACCACCCCGGATTTTGTCAGGTTGGATATGAATTTTGACAAAATGAAACCGATGGGTGAGACCACGATTTCCATTGACACCCGTACCTATTTCGGCGTGATCACCATTTTGGACAAAGTGAATGATGTGCAGTACGACCGTCGCAACCAGAGCACAGTCACGTTGCAGGGTCGCGGCATGACGGGCCTGACCCCCAATATGCGCAAGGCTTTGTCTGTTGTTGTGGACAAATATCCCAACGCTGACTATTACGTGGTTGCTTCCACCAAAGTGGAGACCAACCAGATGTTCCTCGGAAAACACAGGCATCGCACGGCCGTTGTGAAGGCTTATCAGTACGTTCACTAAAACGTGTTTCCGACACAAGGGAAAGGGGGAGGCTTAGCGCTTCCCCTTTTTTTGTTTCCGCCGTGGAAGCTATAATTATTGTATTTTTGCACAGTAAAAAACCGTAACGGTTATTTAGGAATAGTCAATACATGAAATTAAGTATAGTATAATATTTGGGGCGATGATACATTGATTTTTATTTGGCGGTGCGTGCAATAAAAGTGGCGGGATGCCGTTAGTTAGATGTTGTTGCCGTAATGCTCCGGAAATGAGGGCTATGCCTGCCGGTTGCCTTGGGGCAAGCATTTTTGAAAGATCATGAACCAAACTGAAACACCATGAAAAAGATTCTGTGCTTATGTGCGCTTGCGCTGGTTTTCTGTAGCGCATGCAGAGACAAAGAGGCCAATGTGCTTATTTTCGCCTCCGATATGGAGCCTCAGGCCTATGTACAGGCCGGGCAGCGTCTGCTGATCCGCGTCCGCGCCTATGCGGAGGAGACGACCCTGAGCCGCGTGCTCATTTCCTCCATCGATGCGGAGACGGGCAGCCGTCCGGTGAAGGACACTTCGGTGGGCTCCACAAGCTCCGAATTCTATTTCATGTATACCGTGCCCGCGTATTTCTCGGCCGACACCACGGCCATGACCTTGCAGTTCGAGGTGTTTTCCGTGGACGGGAAATCTTCGAAGATGGTGCTGCCCTACAAGGTGGTGGGCGGAGGTGCGCTGCGCTCCCATGACGGCATTGTCATGTATGCCATGTATTCAGGCCGCCCCAACGGTTTTTCGCTGGCCAGCGTGCAGACCCTGTTCTGCGAAACTTCCGACAGCGCGGACATCGACTTCTATGCCTACCACGACACGCTTTCCACGGATTCCGCCACTTTGTCCAGGGAATGGCGCAGCCGGACCGGTTTGCAGTTTGCCCGCCTGAACGATTTCGACTATGCGGGGGCCAACCGCCTGATGCTGGGCAACACCTATAAGGCGGCCCGCCGCTACACCTCCGTGAAGGAGCTTGCGGAAGGCGACATCCTGCTGTTCGGGCGCGGGGAGGAGGCCATAGGCGCTTTGCAGCTGCTGATGGTCGTTGATGAAGCGGGGACGGCCAATGACCGTTATGTGTTTAACATGAAGCTGAAATACTGAGGCTTCCGTTTTTTTTCTCCGGAGACTTCGGGAAAAAGGAAGAAAACGCAAAACTTGTTGCAGATGAAGAAATTACTATGGATGTGCCTGACCGGATGCCTGCTGTTTTCCTGTCGTCCGCAAAAATCAGAAAGAACCTTGAATATGAACAATCCTTTTTTTTCCAAGCCGGAGACCCCGTATAACGTGCCGGCTTTCGACCGGTTGCGCCTGCCGCATTTTCTCCCGGCCTTCGAAGAGGGCATGCGGCAGCAGAAGGAGGAGGTGGCGGCCATTGTTTCCGACACGCGGCAGCCTACCTTTGAAAACACGGTGGAGGCCTTGGAGTACAGCGGCGAGCTGCTGAACGAGGTCAGTGCGGTGTTCTTCAACCTCTGCGAGACCAACAACAGTCCGGAAATGAATGACATTGCGGCGGAAATCAGTCCGAAGCTGTCCGCCCATAGCGACGACATTTATTTGAACGAGCAGCTGTTCCGCCGGATAAAAGCCGTTTACGACAAGCGGGACGAGCTGAGCCTGGACAAGGAGCAGCGGCGTTTGTTGGAAGAGACTTACAAGGCGTTTGTGCGCGGGGGCGCCAACCTGCCGGAGGACAAGCAGGAGCGTTTCCGGGCCATTAACGAGCGTTTGTCGGTGCTGACTTTGGATTTCGGCAACCATGTGCTGGATGCGACCAACGCCTACCAGTTGGTGATTGAAGACAAGGCCGGTTTGAAGGGGCTGCCCACCTCCGTGGTGGCGGCTGCAGCGGCTACGGCCAACGAAAACGAGGCGACACGCGGCAAATGGGTGTTCACCTTGCATAACCCGAGCTTGATTCCTTTCCTGCAATATGCAGACCGCCGCGACTTGCGCGACACCCTGTGGCATGCCTACGCTTCGCGCTGCGACGGAGGCCGTTACGATAACAACGGCATCATTCGGGAGATTGTGGCTTTGCGGGCGGAACGCGCCCGTATGCTCGGCTACCGCACCCACGCGGATTACGTGTTGGACGATTGCATGGCCAAGAATCCGGAAGCGGTGTACAAGCTGCTGAAGCAGGTGTGGAAACCTGCCTTGGCCAAGGCGAAGGAGGAAGCCTCCGAATACCAGGGGCTTATCCGAAAGGAGGGCGGAAACTTCGACTTGCAGCCTTGGGACTGGCGCTACTATGCCGAAAAGGTGCGCAAGGCCAAATACGATTTGAACGACGAGGAAATCCGTCCCTATTTCCAGCTGGAGCATGTGCGGGACGGGGTGTTCATGCTGGCCAACCGCCTGTACGGACTGAGCTTTAAACTCAACAAGGATATTCCTGTGTATCATCCCGATGCGGTGGCTTATGAGGTGTATGACGCCGACAGTGTGATAGGGGTGCTTTTCTTGGATTACTTCACCCGCGAGAGCAAGCGCAGCGGCGCCTGGATGACGGAGTTCCGCAGCCAGTGCCGGACGGAGGACGGCCAGCCCGTGCTTCCGGTCATTTCCTTGGTTTATAATTTCCCGCGTCCGGTTGGGGAGCATCCGTCGCTGTTGAATTTTGACGAGGCGGAAACCTTTTTCCATGAGTTCGGCCATGCGATGCACGGGCTGTTGAGCCGCTGCCGCTACCGTTCGTTGGGCGGCACCAACGTGCCCCGGGATTTTGTGGAGCTGCCTTCGCAGATTATGGAGAACTGGGCCTCCCATCCGGAAATGATGCGGCTGTACGCGCAGCACTACCAGACGGGCGACACCATTCCCGAAAAGCTGATTGCCAAGATACAGGCCGCCGCCACCTACGGACAGGGCTTCATGAACACCGAGCTGATTGCCGCCTCCCTCTTGGATATGGACTACCATACGCTAAGCGAGGTGAAAGCCAATTTTATTCCTACCTCTTTTGAGCGGGAGGTTCTGAACAAGTACGGACTGCCTTCCAGCATCATTTCGCGTTACCACAGCCAGTATTTCCAGCATATTTTTGCCTCTGCATCAGGATATTCCGCCGGTTATTACAGCTATACCTGGTCGGCGGTGCTAGACGCTGACGCATTTTCGCTTTTCACGGAAAAGGGCATTTTCAGCCGCGAAGTGGCGGACGCCTTCCGCAAAAACATTTTGGAAAAGGGCAATACCGAAGACCCGGCGGTGCTGTACCGCAATTTCCGGGGGCAGGATCCGACCATACTGCCGTTGTTGCGGAAACGTGGATTGTTGCAGTAAACGCCCATGAAACGCTACCTTTGGACTTTAGGCAAGCTCATTCTCTTCTGGATGCTCTTTTTCTTCGTCGGGAGGCTGCTGTTTCTGTGCGTGTACCATGCCCAATGGGCAGGCCTGCCTTTTTCGGAGGTCGCCGCCTGTTTCGCCCATGCGCTCCGGTTAGATTTTTCCACCGTGTGCTACCTGATTAGCCTGCCGATGGTGCTGTTCTCCCTGTCGCTCTGCTTTAACGCCTCTTGGCTGCGTTTAGCCGTGGACGGGGTGGTGGCGGTGGAGCTGATAGGGTGCAGCCTGATTGGCATAGGCGAGACCGTTGTGTATGGGGAGTGGCTAAACAAATTGAGCTACAAGATTTTGCTTTATCTTCGCCATCCGATGGAGATATTGACGACCGCCACTACGGCGCAGTTGCTGCTTTCCGTGTTGGCGGTGCTGCTGTTTTGCGCCCTGTTTTTTGTGCTGTACCGTAAAGTGGTGGTGCGTCCTCCGCTGTGTCCGGTGCGCCGTCCGTACCTGTGGGCTCCGCTCGCCCTGCTGCTGACGGGCGGCGGCTGTTTTGTCGGGATGCGTGGCGGTTTCGACGCCATTCCCATCACTCAGAGCGCGGCCTATTACTCCACGCATGCCCTGCTGAACGACGCGGCGGTCAATCCTACCTGGAACCTGCTGTGCAGTTTCTATGATTTCGGGGACATGGATTCCGATCGCTATGCCTTTATGGCTGAGGATGAGATGGAAGCGACACTGCAAGCCGTCCAACAAGAGGAGACGGACACCTTGGTCAAAGTGCTGACCTCCGATAGGGTGAACATCGTGTTTATTTTGCTGGAAAGCTGGTCCGCCGATCTGATAGAGAGCCTGACCGGTACCCAAGGGGTGACCGATTGCTTTCACGCTTTGGAGGCGGAGGGGATTCTCTTCACCCGCTTTTATGCCAACGGACACCGCTCCCAGCAGGCCATGTCCAGTGTCTTCAGCGGTTTTCCGCCGCTGCCGATGTACGACATCACCGATGATTTCAGCAAATACCGCCATTTGCCGTCTTTGGCGGCGGAACTGAAAAAAGCCGGTTACCATACCTCCTTTTATTTCGGGGGCAACCTGGATTACGGCAACATCCGTTCCTTTCTGCTGCATTGCGGCTTTGAGCGGCTGGTGGAGGAGAAGGACATGGACCGCCGTCTGCCGAGGGCGAAGCTGGGCATACACGACCAATACACTTTTGCCTTGCATCACCGTGCCTTGAATGAGGAAAAGCAGCCCTTTATGAGCGTTCTCTTCACCATGAGCTCCCACAGCCCTTACGACCAGCCGGTTTCACCGGAGATTGCGCCGGTGGGGATTCAGCATGCCGAGACCCCTTTCCTGAATTCGGCCAAGTATTGCGACCATTACCTGGGACGCTATTTCGACGCTGTGCGCCACGAGCCGTGGTATCCGCACACGCTGTTTGTCATTCTGGGCGACCACAGCCACCCGACCCACCGGGAGACGCAGAACCAGACCCCGGACTACCAGCATGTGCCTTTGCTGCTGTACGGGGAGGTGATTGCGCCGGAGTGGCGGGGCCGCAGGGTGGACCGGGTTTCCTCCCATGTGGACGTGGCGCGTTCACTTTTGCGCCAGCTCGGCCTGGATGCCTCCGCCTTTGTGTGGGGGCAGGATTTTTTGCAGCCCGGCACGCCTGGTCACGCTTATTTCGAGTCGTATACGGGCGGGGGGTGGATACGCCCCTCGGCGGCCTATGTGGGTTTGCAGTCCGGAAGGAATTGGGACAGCCACTATTACGGCGACTCCGCCGCCTATCCGCAGGTGGAGCGGGAGGGCAAGGCTTGGTTGCAGCGTCTTTACCAAACCTATGTGCGGTGGTGAGCGCGGCAGCGGGCGTGCTTGGTGAAAAAGATGGCGCATTCTGCAAAACGTAAGGGATTATGTGTTACTTTTGCGCTTTATTGTAAGAGAATTCAAAGTGTTGTCAGACAAATACGTGATACTGAACCAAATCCAGTCGCCCGCCGATCTTAAGCGGCTTCCCGTGGAGCAGCTGCCCGCCCTTTGCCAGGAAATCCGTCGTTACATCATTGAGGTGGTGTCGCACAACCCGGGGCATCTGGGCTCCAGCTTGGGTGTGGTGGAAATGACGGTGGCGCTGCATTATGTGTTTGATTTTCCGGAAGACAAGCTGGTGTGGGATGTCGGGCATCAGGCTTATGCCCACAAAATCCTGACCGGTCGCCGGGACGCTTTTGTGAACAACCGCAAATACAAGGGCATCAGCGGGTTTCCCAAGATGTCCGAAAGCGAGTACGACGCTTTTGGGGCGGGACACGCCTCCATTTCCATTTCTGCGGTGCTGGGTATGGCTACCGCTTCCTATTTGTCCGGAAACGAAAACCGTCAGCACGTGGCGGTGATTGGGGACGGCTCCATGACCGGCGGCGAGGCTTTCGAAGGCTTGAACAATGCCGGTATCGCCAAGGCCAATATGCTGGTGATTCTGAATGACAACGGCATGGCCATCGACCGGAGCGTGGGCGCGTTGAGCCGCTACCTGCTGCGCATCACCACCTCCCCGGCTTACAACCGGGTGAAGAACCGTCTGTGGCGGACCCTGACGGGCAAGGTGCGCCGTGTGTTCCAGAACATCAGCAGCGTGTTGAAAAGCAGTATTTTGAAACAGAGTAACCTGTTCGAATCCTTGGGTATGCGGTATTTCGGACCCGTGGACGGCCACGATGTGGTTCATTTGGTGAAAGTGCTGCGCGATGTGCGCCGCATCCAAGGTCCAAAGCTGTTGCACTGCCTGACTGTCAAGGGGAAAGGACTTCCCATGGCGGAGGAGCATCAGGCGCAATACCATGCGCCGGGGCTGTTTGATCCGGTTTCTGGCCATATTCTGGAAAGCAAGCAGGAACCAGACGCCAAGGAGAAATACCAGGTTGTTTTCGGCAAGACCCTTTGCGAGATGGCGGCTTCCAACGATAAAATCATCGGCATCACTCCGGCCATGCTCAGCGGCTGCTCCCTTGACATTATGCAGGCACGCTATCCCGAGCGTGTGTTCGACACCGGCATCACCGAACAGCATGCCGTGACTTTTTCCGCCGGTTTGGCGGCGAGCGGCTACCTCCCTTTCTGCGCCATTTATTCCACTTTCCTGCAACGCGCTTACGATCAGATTATCCATGATGTGGCTTTGCAGCGGCTGCCGGTGGTCTTCTGCATAGACCGGGCCGGTTTAGTGGGGGAGGACGGGGCCACGCACCACGGTTTGTTCGATTTGGCCTACCTGCGCTGCATTCCGAATATGGTAGTGTCTTCTCCTTTGAATGAGAGCGAGTTGCGTAACCTGATGGTGACGGCGGAAGCCTCCGGGCAGCCTTTCGCCATCCGTTATCCCCGGGGCAAGGGCGTGCAGCCGGACTGGCAGTCCGTGCCGCCGCAGCGTCTGGAGATAGGCAAGGGCCGTTGTGTCCGGGAAGGCCGTGACGTGGCGGTACTTTCCATAGGCCCGGTGGGCAACCATGCCTTGGCGGCGGCGGAGCGTTTGGCCACCGAAGGGATTTCGGTGGCGGTGTACGATGTGCGTTTTCTCAAACCATTGGACGAAAGCCTGTTGCATGAGATCTGCTCCCGTTTCTCCCGTTTGCTCACCTTGGAGAACGGCACCCGCATTGGCGGCCTCGGCAGCGCAGTCAGCGAGTTCATGACGACGCACGGCTACACCTCCCGTTTGGAAATGCTTGGGGTGGACGATTATTTTGTGGAGCAGGGCAGCGTGCCCGAATTGGAAGCGGAATGCGGGCTGGATGTGGAACACGTCCAAGCGGCTTTGCGTTCCCTTGCCTCCGAGACGCAGCAGTAGCGCTTAAGGCTTTTCGGGGCGGTTTTACACATTTTTCGCAATTACCCGTAGATAATTGTCCCGGCGAGGGCGGCGCAGAAGAGCATCAGAATGGGGTTGGTCTTGAAGTACAGGGCGAGGAGGCAGGCGGCGAAAATCACCCAGCTCCAGGCATCCGTGAAACTGCTGATGCCGCCGGTTTCCGGAAAAACCAATAGCAGTATGGCGGCGGCAATCATCCCAATCACCACCGGTTTGATGCCTGCCACCGCGCCGTTCAGGTAGGGGTTCCCCTTGAGTTTGAGGAAGAAATGCGTAATGACCGTCATCAGGGTCAGGCAGGGGAGGCAGACCGCTGTCGTGGCGAGCAGCGCGCCGGGGAAACCAGCCAAAGTGTAACCGATGTAGGTGGCGGAGTTGATGGCGATGGGACCGGGCGTCATTTGTGAAATGGCCAGAATGTCCGAGAAGGTCGCGTTGCTCATCCAGGCGTGGCGGACCACCACTTCGTTCTGGATGAGGGAGAGCATGGCATAGCCGCCGCCAAAACCGAAGAATCCGATTTTCAAGTAACTGAGAAATAGCTCTAGGTAAATCATGGCTTGGCTTTCCGTTGTTTCCGAAGGTGTGCGTGCAGCAGTCCGGCACCGGCTCCCATGAGCAGGAAAACGATGGGGGAGCAGTGCAGTCCCCAAATCCCCAAGGCGACGATAGCCACCACGACCATCAAGCCGGAATGAATCTCACGGGCCAGGGAAACCACCGGCCAGAGCATTAGCGCGACCACGGCCGGACGCATGGCGGTAAAGGCGGCGTCCACCCAGGAGTTTTGGCGGATGGCGGGGAAGTAGGCGGCAATCAGCAGGATGATGAGGAAGGGCGGCAGCACCAGACCCGTCACCGCCGCCAAGGCACCGATGAAGCCGCGTATCTTATAGCCCACAAATACCGCAGTGTTCAGCGAAATAGGACCCGCGGAGGACTGGGCGACGGCCAGCAAATCTCCGAAATCCGCTTTCGCAATCCAATGTTTTTTCTCTGTCACCTCCCGCTCAATCAAGGGAATCATGGCGTATCCGCCCCCGAAGGTGAACGCGCCTATCTTGAAAAAGGAGAGGAAAAGCTGTCGCAGCATCTACTCCTTGAACATGTTTTTGATGCCGCCTAAGGAACTGAGCACGCCGGTGGCCTCGTAAGGCAGGTAGACGGTCTTGTTCTCCTGTCCGCCGGCGATGTCCCGCAGACTGTCAATGTATTTGACCGCGAGCAGGTAGTTCACGGGATCCGCGCCCCGGTCGGCCACGGCCTCCGCAATGTTGCGTATCGCGGTGGCTTCCGCTTCGGCTTGCAGTATTTTAGCCCTGGCTTCACCTTCGGCTTTCAGGATATTGGCCTGTTTCACAGCTTCTGCCGCATTGATTTCAGCCTGTTTTTCACCTTCGGAGTTCAGAATCTGGGCCTGTTTCTCACCCTCGGCCTTCAGAATTTCGGCACGGCGGTTACGTTCGGCCTGCATTTGCAGCTCCATGGTGCGGCGGATGCTTTCGGGCGGCGTGATGTCCTGCAATTCCACGCGGTTCACCTTCACGCCCCATTTGTTGGTCGCTTCGTCCAAGACGTTGCGCAGCTTGGAGTTGATGGTGTCGCGGGAGGTCAGGGTCTCGTCCAGCTCCATTTCACCGACCACGTTACGCAGGGTGGTCTGGGTCAGCTTCTCAATGGCGACGGGCAGGTTCTGGATTTCGTAAACGGCTTTCATGGGGTCCACCACCTGAAAATACAGCAGGGCGTTGATTTCGGTCATGACGTTATCTTTTGTGATAACGCTTTGTTTGTCAAAGTCATACACCTGTTCTCGCATGTCAATGCGGTTGTTGCGCGACAAGGAGCCGTTTTGCCTCCGGACAATGGTGTCCTTGGCTTTTTCCACCACCGGCAGAATGATGTTGATGCCGGCGTTCAGGGTGCGGTTGTAGCGGCCGAGCCGTTCGATAATCATGGTTTCCGACTGGGAGACGATTTTGATGCCGCTAAGCACGTAAATGATAACGAGTACAATCAGTACAATTAAAACGCTTTGTGTCATAATGATATGGGTTTTAGAGTTTAAGATTCCTTTACCTGCGCACCGTGACGATGATGCTTTCCCTTGCGGTGATTTCCACTTCGGCACCGGACTCGATGGGGGTCCCGTTTTCCGAAACCGCCTTCCATTCGTCCCCGTCCACCTTGACGCGGCCGCTGTGCTGCACGGGGTCAATGCGTTCCGTGACAATGGCTTTGCGTCCGATCAGGGCGTCGGCGTTGGTTTTCACCTCCTGATTTTTCCGGGTCAGGAATTTCAGCACAAAGGGCCGGACAAACACAAACGCCAGCAGCGAAATGACGGCGAAAATGACGAGCTGCCAGCTCATGGACAGCCCCGCCCAACTGGCCAAAGCCGAGCCGAGCGCGCCGAAAGCGAAGCAGAGCGCACCGAATCCGGCGGTGAATATTTCAATAATAATCAGTAGGATAGCGGCAATCAGCCAATAATAATGCATTTCCATGGCGCTTCAAAGGGAACTTCTGAAAAACCATTTTCTCTTTTGTCCCGGAACGCCGCCGAAGTTCCATTGAAACGGCCTTCCAAAACCGTTGCAAAGATACTACTTTATTTCGCATGCCGAAAGCCTGCGGGCGAAAATTTTTTTCTAAAATCGCTTCCGCGGGCCGCATTGCCTCCCACCCCCGATTTTTTTGCGCGGCTTGTGCAGGGGTAAGCATTTTTCGATTATCTTTGCGCTTTCATAAAACCAAACAGAAATGATACGACAAATGAAACGGATGACATTGACACTATGTGTGTTCATGCTGTGCGCAAGCGGATTCGCGCAAAACAAGGCCAAGTATGCCCACCTGAATTCCTCGGATTTGATGCAGGTGATGCCGGGGCGTGACAGCGCGCAGAAAGTGCTGGAGAACCTCAACGCCCAGCTGGAGGACGAACTGAAGTCGATGTATACCGAATACCAGAACAAACGCGGCCAGTTCGAACGCGAACAGGCCACCATGTCCCAGGCCATGCAGCAGACCAAAATGAAAGAGCTGGAGGATTTGGAGAACCGCATCAAGTCCTTCCAGGAGCAGGCGCAGAGCGAGTTGCAGGAAAAGCAGGAGGAACTGCTGAAGCCTATGGTCGACAGGGCCAAGGCGGCCATCGCCAAGGTCGCGAAAGACAACGGGTACACCTATGTGTTTGATGCTGCGGTGGGCGCCCTGCTGTATTATGACGGCGGCGAGGACATCATTGAGCTGGTGAAAAAAGAATTGGGAATAAAATAAAGCGTGTAAGCGCGTCATTTAACTAAAAAAAGAAACCATGGTAGAGAAAATCACATCCAGCCGTCAGGCTATGGAAATGGAGGACAAATACGGTGCGCACAACTATCATCCGCTGCCGGTTGTCCTGGCCAAAGGAAAAGGTCCCTTCGTGTGGGACTGCGAGGGAAAACGGTATTTTGACTTTTTGTCCGCCTATTCTGCGGTCAATCAGGGACATTGCCACCCGAAAATCATCAAGGCACTCTGCGACCAGGCACAGGAGCTGACTTTGAGCTCCCGCGCATTTTACAACAACTGCCTCGGTTCGTGGGAAAAATATGTGACCGAATATTTCGGTTATGAGAAGGTTCTCCCGATGAACAGCGGCGCCGAAGCGGACGAGACGGCCCTGAAGCTGGCCCGCCGCTGGGGTGTGGTGAAAAAAGGCATTCCCAATGACGAAGTGATGATTGTGTGCTGCGAAGGCAATTTCCACGGACGCACCATCACCATCATCACCATGAGCAACGATCCGGAGTCCTACGCCAACTACGGCCCCATGACCCCGGGATTCCTCCGTATCCCCTACAACGATCCCGATGCGTTGGAGAAAGTGCTGGCGGAACACGGAAAGAAAGTCGCCGGATTCTTGGTGGAGCCCATTCAGGGCGAGGCGGGCGTGTACGTTCCGGACGACGGCTATCTGAAAAAATGCTATGACATCTGCCACAAATACAATGTGCTGTTCATGGCCGACGAGGTGCAGTGCGGTATTGCCCGTACCGGCAAAATGCTGGCCTGCGACCACGAGGGCGTGCGTCCCGACATCCTGATTCTGGGCAAGGCCTTGGGTGGCGGCGTGGTGCCGGTCTCCGCCGTGCTGGCCGATGACGAAATCATGCTGAACATCAAGCCGGGCGAACACGGATCCACTTTCGGAGGCAACCCCATCGCCGCCAAAGTGAGCATCGCCGCCCTGGAGGTCATCAAG
>JAGAEQ010000020.1 GCA_017613015.1 Bacteroidales bacterium
CAGGAACAGGTGGATGCTGAAGATGAAGAGGCTGTGGCAGCCGATTCCGCCGCCACGGTGGAAGAGGAAGTGGTTGAAGTCGCCAAACCTTTCAACCAGGTTTTGAAAGACAAATTCATTGAAGGCGGTCCGGGCTGGATGACCCCGATTCTGATTGTGCTCATCCTCGGTCTGGCCCTCGTTATCGAACGTACGATTTACCTGAACATGGCCACCACCAACACCAAGAAACTCTTGGCTGACATTGAGGCCGCTTTGTCCAAAGGCGATGTGGAAATGGCGAAAGAGGTCTGCCGCAACACCCGCGGGCCGGTAGCCAGCGTCTTCTATCAGGGACTGCTCAGCTACAACGGCAACATCGACGAAATCGAAAAAGCCGTGGTGTCCTACGGCGGTGTGCAGACCGCCCGTTTGGAGACCAACATGTCCTGGCTGGCCTTCTGTATCGCCGTCGCCCCGTCCTTGGGATTCTTGGGAACGGTTGTCGGTATGGTGCAAGCCTTTGACGATATTGAAAAAGCCGGAGACATCTCCCCGACCATCGTGGCTGGAGGTATGAAGACCGCTCTGATCACCACCGTGACCGGTCTGATCGTGGCCATCATTCTGCAAGTCTTCTACTCCTACCTGATTTCCAAGGTGGAAAGCCTGATGAACGACATGGAGGACTCCACCATCACTTTCATGGATATTGTTGTGAAATACAAATAAGCGAGCGGTTTTCAAGTCTTTGTAAACACGAAAATTTTCTCTCAAAACGTATACAACAATGGAAAAGACAAAAAAAATAAGAACCGTTTGCAATATCGCCTTATTGGTGATGGGTGTGCTGGCCGCCGCGGCCTGTCTCATCTTCGCCATGGGCGACAGCAAAAACCAGGGGCCGCTGAATTTCAGCATGACCATGCTGTACATTCTGATTGGAGTGGCCATCGCACTGATTCTGTTCTTCCTGATTCTTCAGGTGATTTCCGACAAAAAACAGCTGGTCCGTTTCGGCCTGCTCTTAGGCATTGCCCTGGTGGTGGTGCTGATCGCCTATTTCGCCGCCAGTCCTGAACTGTCGGAAAAAGCCATCAAACTGGAAGTCAGCAAAACGGTGTTCAAATGGTCAGGAGCGCTCATCAACATGGCCTACATACTGTTGGCTGGCGTCATCCTGTCCTTTTTCGGCACCCTTCTTTTTGCAAAACTCAAAAAATAACGTGCTATGGCAAGAGGAAAAACACCGGGTTTGAACACGGGATCCATGTCGGACATCTCCTTCCTGCTGCTGACTTTCTTCCTGCTGACCTCTTCCATCAATACGGACCAGGGCCTTCAGCGCAAGCTGCCCCCTCCCTTGAAACAAAACACGGAAGACGTCAAGATGCACAAAAGGAACGTGATGGTGGTGCTGGTGAACATGAACGACCAAATCATGGTCAACAGTGAATTCCTGCCTGATGTGAACGCACTGAAAGACAAAACCAAGGAATTCATCTCCAACCCGACCGACGCCCCCAACATGTCCGAAAAGAAAACCGTTTATGTGAACGAACTGGGAAGGGAAGAGGTCGTGTCCAAGGGCGTGGTCTCCCTGCAAAACGACAGAGGCACCTCCTACGAGATGTACATCGCTGTCCAGAACCAGCTGACAGCCGCATTCAACGAACTGAGAGACCAGTACTCCCAGACCCACTTCGGCAAACCTTTCAACAATCTGACGGAAAGCCAGCGCAAAGGGGTGCAGAAAGTCGTTCCCGTCAATATTTCCGAGGCTGAACCAGTGAATTATGGAGGAAACAAATAATGGGTAGGTTTAAAAAAGAAATCAGCAAGTCCACACCGGATTTGAACATGGGTTCCATGTCCGACATTATCTTCATGTTCCTGTTCTTCTTCATGGTGATCACGACCATGCGGGAATCCACCCTGTTTGTGACCATTCAGCTTCCCAAAGCCACGGAAGTGCAGAAACTGGAAAAGAAATCCCTGGTCGCCAACATCAACATCGGCGAGCCCAACAAGCTCTACGTGGCCAAACTGGGTCACGAGCCCCGCATACAGCTGAACGACCAGTTTGCGGAAGTCGAAGACGTTGGCGAATTTGTCTACACCGAGAAAGAAGGCCGGCCTGAAGGCGACCGCAACAAAATCACCTGGTCGCTGAAAGTGGACAAGAAGGTGAAAATGGGCATCGTTACGGATGTCAAACAGGAAATGCGAAAAGCCAACGCTTTCAAAGTGAACTACTCCAGCACCAAGGCCATCAAATAGGCTGCAAGCTGTACCAAGACAACGCCGGATGTTTCCATCCGGCGTTTTTTTATAGTCTTACCAACAATTGCATGTTTATAAAATTTAGCGGAACACGCTTGGGCCGTATCCATTCGCGCCTATCTTTGTAAATTGCTGCGGAAAGCCCTACTGACATCGTGCATTCCGCTTGTTATCAATAGGTTTTAACTAATAAAGGCAGGGGATTTTATGGCAAACCAAGTGATTCGCAATCAACAAGTCGGTTCGAAAAAGAAAAAAGGGAAAGGAAAAGCCGGAAGCCCGAAAAAAGCGCCCAAGGAAAACGGGAAAGCGAAAAGCGGCTGGAGCTGGGAGTGGATACACAACCGCAACGTGCAGCTATTGGCAGGTCTTTACCTGATTTTCTTCGCCATCTTCCTGTTCTGCGCCTTCTGCTCCTTCTTTCAGACCCATACGGAAGACATCACCACCGCCGACAGAAGTTTCCTGACCACCCTGCACAACGGGAAAGTCACTTCGGTCATTGGCAACAGGCTGGGCATTCTAGGGCTTTATTTCTCCTTTCTGTTCATCCGCTTCGGCTTCGGCATCGCCTCCTTCGGCTTCCTCTTCCTGTTCGTCCTGTGGGGCATTTACCTGATTTGGCACAAAAGCGTGCTGCCGCTCTTCAAAACCTTCATGGGAACCTGTTTCAGCATGATTTGGCTCTCCCTGCTTTTCGGATGGGTGTTCGGCAACAACTCCAGAACAGACTGGTTGGGCGGCGACATCGGGAACACCCTCAGCCGCTTCCTTATCGACACTTCCATCGGCAGCATAGGCTTCCTGCTGCTGCTGCTGTTCATGGCCATTGTGATTCTCGTGATTTTCTTCGGCCTGACCTTCCACCTCCCCGCCCCCAAGGGAAAAAAGCCGGAAAAAGAAACGGAAGACACGGAGGATGAAGAGGAAAAAGAGACTCCGGAAGAGACGGGCAACCCGCTGCCGAAACAGCCCATCACGGTAAAACCTGTGGAACAGCCGCTTCCGGACGAAGAAGAAGACGAAGAAGATTTTTCGGAAGAGACGGAGGAAATCCTGCCCACCACGGAAGTGACGGCAAACGAAAAGGGAACGACCCTGCTGCCCGCCGACCCCATTGACGGCGACGACCTGCTTTTACCGGAAGACGACACGGAAACATTTGATTTGGAGAACCCTGACCTTGGCTTGGAGACCGACGCGCTCATAGGAACGGAAACGGCGCAGACGCACGCCAGCATCGAAAGCTACATGGCGGAAGGGCTTTCCTACGAAGAGGCACGGGAGAAATACATAGCCTCCCTGCCCCCCTTGGATCCGAGGGACGAGCTCATCCATTTCGAATTCCCCGCACCGGAACTGTTAGAAGACTACAAAAACGAAGTGAGCTCGTTGGAGGAGAGGGAACTGGAAATCCAAAAAAACAAGACCAAAATCCGCACCATACTTTCTAATTTCGGGGTGGAGATACAATCCATCACTGCCATAGAGGGACCGACCGTCACCATGTACGAAATCGTGCCCGCCGCCGGTGTCCGCATCCACAGAATCAAGAATTTGGAAGATGACATCGCACTCAGCGTGGCCGCCATCGGTATCCGCATCATCGCCCCTATCCCCGGCAAGGGGACCGTCGGCATAGAAGTCCCCAACTCCAAGCCGAAAATAGTGCCCATGCGGGACATGATCACCTCGGAGAAATTCATCCATGCGAAAAAGATGGCCCTGCCCATCGCCATTGGAAAAACCATCGCCAACGAGGTGTTTGTCTTCGATTTGGCCAAAACCCCGCACGTGCTGATGGCCGGTGCGACCGGGCAAGGAAAGTCCGTGGGACTGAACGCCATACTGACTTCTCTGCTCTACTACAAGCACCCCACCGAGCTGAAACTGGTGCTGGTGGACCCGAAAAAGGTGGAACTGACCCTGTACTCCAAAATCGAACGCCACTACTTGGCCAAACTTCCGGACGCCGCGGACGCCATCATCACCGACACCAAGCAGGTGGTGCGCACCCTCAACTCGCTCTGCATCGAAATGGACAACCGCTACGAGCTGCTGAAAAAGGCGCAGTGCCGTAACCTCATCGAATACAACGAGAAATTCAAGAGCAGGCACCTGAACCCGGAGAACGGACACCATTTCCTGCCCTACATCGTACTGATTTTCGACGAGTTCGCCGACTGCATCATGACGGCCGGAAGGGAAGTGGAATCCCCTGTGGCCCGTCTCGCCCAATTGGCGCGTGCCGTGGGTATCCACCTGATTGTCGCCACCCAGCGGCCTTCCGTGAACATCATCACCGGCGTCATCAAAGCGAACTTCCCCGCCCGTATCGCCTTCCGGGTCTCCTCCAGCGTGGATTCCCGCACCATTTTGGACACCAGCGGCGCGGAACGCCTGATTGGCAAAGGGGACATGCTGATTTCCAACGGCGGGGAAATCACCCGCATCCAATGCGCCTTGGTGGACACGCCTGAAATTGAGCGCATCTGCGACCACATCGGGGAACAGCACGGCTTCACCCACGCCTACATGCTGCCCGAAGTGCCGGAAGACACCGAAGACAACACCCAAACCGCCGATGACGGGGAAATCGACCCCTGCTTCGCCGACGCCGCCCGCATGGTGGTGCAGACCGGACACGGTTCGACCTCCCTGCTGCAACGCAAGCTGAAACTGGGTTACAACCGCGCGGGACGGGTGATGGACCAATTGGAAAGAGAGGGCATTGTAGGCGCCTTCGAAGGCAGCAAGGCCCGGGATGTCCTAATCAAAGACCAGACGATGCTGGAAAACAAACTGAAAGAAATGGGTTTGGCCTGATATATGCATGCAGCAAAAAAAACACACATCATGAAGAAAACGCTATTCGCCCTCTGCCTGCTGCTCTGCTGCGGCACGGCATGGACACAGCAACCCAAATCGGCGAAGCCCGTCATCACCGACGAGTCCCAAGCCATTCTGAAAAAAATGCAGCAACAGCTGACTGCCCTGCAATCGGCCAAAATCAGCTTCACCCTGCAATCGGCCAAGGAAGGGAAAAATCTCGGCAGCATACAGGGTAAACTCTGGGTGCAGGGCAAAGCCTACAAACTGAGCGTCCCCAAGCAGACCATCTACTGCGACGGACGCACGGTATGGAACTACCTTCCCGAAAACCGGGAGGTAAGCGTCAGCCCTTACGAGGAAAGCGACGAAATCCTCTCCATCAATCCCATACAGCTGATTTCCACCTATGACAAGTTCTACCGCTCGGCCTTCATCAAGGAGGTGGCGGAAAAAGGCGTTGTGGTGCAAGTCATCGACCTCTACCCCAAGCAAGGCCAGTCCTTTTTCAAAATCCGCTTAGTCATCCGCAAAGACAAGCTGCTCCCTCTCCGGGCCTCCGTCCACGAAAAAGACGGCACCATCGACACCTATTATTTTGACCAGATAGTGTACAACCCCAGCATAAGCGGCGGTTTCTTCACTTTTGACCCCGCCAAGCATCCCGGGGTGGACATCATTGACCTGCGTTAAAGCATGAGAATTTCCGCGTTTTTCACCGGACTGACCGTCATTTCCATCGCCTTGGGGGCCGCCTCCTGCTCCTCCACGCGCAAATTGGGGAAGGAAGACTGCCTGCTGGTAAAAAACACGGTGACCGCCGACAGCAAGGAAATCCCTGACGCAAGCCACCTTGTCAAACCCGAAGCCAACCGCCTGTTTTTAGGCATCTACCCCATGAAGGCGGCGCTTTACCAGCACATGCTGACGGAAGAAGGGAAAAAGGACCGGAAATGGAAACAATGGATGCGCAAAAATTTCGGGGAGGAACCGGTGCTGTTAGACACCTCCGCCGTGGAAAGCTCCACCGTCCAAATCCGGCAATACCTGCACAACAACGGCTATTTCGAGTCCGAGGTGCAAAACAGCATCCGCTGCCGCAGGCAAAAGGCCAAGGTAAGCTACCAAATCACCGCCGGACAGCCCTACCGGCTCAACGACATCAGCTACCGCGTCCCCGACACGAACATACTGCGCCTGCTGACGGAAGACAGGGCGAACAGCCTGCTCCAGAAAGGGATGCGCTACAGCACCGACCGCTTTGACGCGGAAAGAAACCGCATCGCGACCCTCCTCGCTGACCAGGGCTACTACACCTTCAAAGCGGACCACATCAGCTACCGCATCGACAGCAATCTCAACAGCCACCGCTTCAACCTGACGGTGGTCATACAAAACAACAGCGCGACGGATTCCTCCGGGAAGCTGCAAAGCGTCCCCTTCCGGAAATACTACATCAAGGACGTGGAAATCCGCTACTACCATTCGGATGACAAACATTTTCAAGCGGAAAGCTACTGGGAAAAGGATTCCAAGGGACAGGAGCACGCTTTCCGCCTGCTGCACTCTAACGAAGACTACTACAAGCCCAAGTCCCTGACCCACCCGCTAGACTTCTACCCGAACAGCCTCTACACCCTGCATGGGGCCAAGACCTCCTACACCCGCTACAACGACATGCAGAACTTCCGCTTCATCCGCATTTCCTTCACCGAAACCGAGGAAAGCCGAAAACAGCCTTTGGCCGACAGCGGATGGCTGAACTGCCGCATCCAATTGTCCCAGGGAGAGAAGCACAAGCTCAATTTCGAGCTGCTGGGAAAGGACATAGGCACAGACTACGGCATAGGCGTGAATCTGAATTTGCGCAACCGCAACCTTTTCCACGGAGGCGAGATACAGTATAACAATATACTCTTTTCCACAGAGTTCCAACGCAACCAATACATAGACGAGAACGGCGGAAAACGGCCGGTGTGGCGTTACCGCAACTTCGAGACCGGAGGTGAAATCGGCCTGAATTTCCCCCGCATGCTCTTCCCTTACGGCAACACCCTCATCCCGAAAAAGTTCCGGGCACAAACGCGGCTTTCGGCAGGAAGCTATTTCCAGCAAAGGGACCATTATTCCCGTTTCATCACCAACACGGGGATAGAATACGACTGGAAGCCTGCCTCCTACACCTCCCATATCCTGAAACTACTGGACATCAATATTGTAAATATCTATAAAGACAGTATTTTCGAAAACAACCTCTCCACCTACAGCCAGCGCATACGGGAAAAATACACCAACCACGTGTTAGTGGGGAGCAATTACAAATTCCTCTACAGCAGCCTGAAAAACTCCAACCGCCAAAACTACTTTCTGCTCCGCCTGAACCTGAACTCTTACGGAAACCTGCTCTACGGGCTGTTCTCCCTTTCCGGCGCACAGAAAAACGCGAACAACCAATACACTGTGGCGGGCACGCCCTTCACCAGTTTCGTCTCCGGCGAAGCGGACTTCACCTACAATTTCCTGTTCGGACAACGCTCCTCCTTCGTCATTCACACCGATGCGGGCATAGGTGCGCCCACCTTCAACGCCTCCACCCTGCCCTTTGAACGGAGCTTCTACTTGGGCGGAAGCAACAGCATGCGTGCCTGGAACCTGCGAAGCCTTGGCCCCGGCGGCTACAAAGGCAGCCTCTCTCATTTCGAAAGCTCCGGCGACATCAAGCTGGAATGCAACGCGGAACTGCGCACCCCCCTGTACAAGAACTTCTATTCCGCCCTCTTCGTGGATGTCGGAAACATCTGGAACCTGCGCAAAAATGAAGAGCTTCCCTTAGGCGAGTTCGACTGGAACCGCTTCTACAAGGAATTCGCCTTGGACGGGGGCGTGGGCATACGCTGGGACATCTCCTTTCTGGTGCTCCGCGTTGACATGGCCGCCGCCCTGTACAAACCCTACGGGGACGAAAAACGGCGGTGGATTGACGAGACGGTTTCCCTGTCCGACCTGCGCTTCTGCTTCGGTATAGGCTATCCCTTCTGATTTTTTCCGAAAAAACCTGCGCTTTTGCTCCGAAGCTACGCATTTTTTGCATATTTTTGCATACCATTACGTGTATTGAAAAATATGTAGTCCATAAAAACAATGTGTCGTATGAAAAAACTCAACATTCTTCTGATTGCACTGTGTCTCACAGGTATTTGCCAAGCCCAAACCCCTTGGGACGGAAGCACGAAAACCAAACCCACGGTGGAGGGGCTGAAATACAAAGTCTCCACCCCTGCGCATCTGGCATGGATTGCCGACGCCTGCGCCACGGATGAAAACATCAACGGATTCCTTGGCAAGGAAATCGTCATGGAAGCCGACATCGACTTGAACAACAAGGAGTGGACGCCCATCGGGACCGGAGAGAAACCCTTCAAGGGCCATTTCCTCGGGAATAACCACACCATCAAAAACCTGAAAATCAACGATGCCAGCAAGAATTACGCCGGTCTTTTCGGTTACATGGAAGGCCAGAACAACACCCAAGGCTTTGCGGAAATTGACAGCATTTACCTGAAAAACGTCACTATAACGGCCGGTAACTATGTCGGTTCGCTCTGCGGCGCCGCGAAAAACGCCACCATGTTGCATTGCGCCGTCAATACCTCGAACCTGAACGGAAACGCCTACGTGGGCGGTATGGCCGGTTACATCCGCAACGCCTCCATCCGCATCTCCTACGCCAAGAACATCACCATGAAAGTGACGGAAATCTGGGGCGGACTTTTCGTGGGTTTGAATGACACAGTCGCCATTTCCACACTGAAAATCAGCCACTGCTACGCCAAAGGTCAGGTGACCTGCGCCAACTACGGCGGCGGATTTGTCGGAGGAAACGCCTACAAAGGCAAAATCGAGCACTGCTACTGCATCATCCAATTTGCCGGTAAAGTGGCTGATTGCCATAACCTTGGCTTGTTCTGCGGCCTGAACGACGTGGACGCCAAACTGACCAACTGCGCCTACAACAGCAACATGCACGGCAATATGACCACCACTGCCATTGCCGAAAACAAGAACGAAAAGGACGGGGAGACCGACACCTGGTCCAACACCAAAGACGGCATGACCTCCTTGGCTTTCTATTCCAACTTCACCAACGAAAGCATCACCAAACAGACTTGGAAACAGGATTTCTCCCTGACCGCAGGCACCGGCTATGCCATCAACGAGGGGACTCCGATTCTGACATGGGAATACTTGGCCAATGTCGCGGTGCGCAACGTGGACGAGGCGCAGATTTCCGTGTACCCCAACCCTGTCCGCAACATTCTCTACATCAAGGCTAACGGAACCCAGGTGGAGAAAGTGGAAGTCATGGATTTGCTGGGCAAGACCACTCCGGTGGAGAACGGCACCGAATACGTGGACATGAGCAACTACAAAGCGGGCGTGTACTTGGTCCGCATCACCACTGCCCAAGGTGTCATCACGAAGAAAGTGGCCAAACACTAAACGCCACCCCATACAAAAAAATCCCCGGAAGCCTGCGTTTCCGGGGATTTTTTTGTCCATACTCCGCGCTATCCCCTTTCGGGGCAAACACGCGCAAACTGCTCCCAAAAGCCGGGATAGGATTTGGCGACCGTCTCCGGATGGTCAAAACGCACCTTCCCCAACACGGAGAAAAGTGCCAGGCTCATCACCACGCGGTGGTCCTGAAAAGAAGAAAACGCAAACTCCCTCGCACTATGCGCCAAAGGGCGCACAGACAATGTATCCGCACACCGGCGGAAAGCGGCCAGGCCCCGCAAATTGGCACGCAAAGCCTCCACCCTGTCGCTTTCCTTGTGCCGAAGATTGCCTATCCCCGTAAACACCGCCGGGCGTTGCAGCAAAACGCCACAGACCACCATCAAAGGCACCAAATCCAGACAATCGCGACCGTCCCAACGGAGACGGGAAGGCAAAATCAAGTCCCCCCTTTTCTCCACCACGGCTCCCCAAGGCGTAAAGGAGGTGTGCACTCCCCAGGCCTCCATCCGGCGGTGCACCACGGCATCCGCCTGCACGTCGGAATCGGAAAGACCGGGCAGCTCCACCCGTACAGGCGCAGGCTGAACGGCAACCCAAGCCCACCAGAAGGCGGCGGAGGACCAGTCCGCAGGGACAACCCAATCATTGGAAAAAGCGCTTGTTTCCGAAGGCTGGTACGCAATCTCCCCTTCCGTATGCCGCAAGTGCAGGCCGCACTGTTGCAGCAGCCGCACGCTCAGGCGCACATAGGGCATGGAAGCCGCATCCGCCGCATAACGCAGGCGGACAGGCTGATGCAGCATCGGCAACACCAGCAGCAAAGCACTCAGAAACTGGCTGCTTTCCGACACATCCACCAAGGTATCGCAAGGGCGAAGGGCAGGATTGCCGACAATGTCTATCGGAAAAGAACCCGTTTCCGGCATCGTAATCTGCACGCCCCAGCGTCGCAGCACCTCCACCAAGGGCCGGATGGGCCGCTGCCGCAGCCGCTCCTCCCCAACAATACGCCAACGGCCTTTGCACGCCGCCGCATACGGCAGCAGAAAACGAAAAGCCGTGCCGCAATTCCGCACATCCAAAACCGTAAGCCCCTCCTCCGACGCTTCGTCCATACGGCGGAGAAGCGCTTGCAGCAAACGGGTGTCCCCGGCTTCGGAAAGTTGACGCAGCTCCCCATGAAAACCGCAAGTGCGCTGCATCATCAGCAGGCGGTTGCTGACACTCTTGGAGGTCGGCACCTGCACCCGGAAAGTGGGAATCTCCATAGGGCTATGGCTTTTGTTTGCGAAGAATATATTTGTCTATCAGATGGTTCACTTCCAAAGAAAGGCGGGACACATACACCAGCACCGTACCGACCAAGCACAAGACGCTGGTGCGCAGCAAAGCTTCGCCCAAGGCTAAGGGCATCGAAGCGCCCCGCAAAGGAAGCGCCCACACCCAAAGCGCGTTCAGGCCCAACAGCAACAGCGCCACGGCCAGCACCTTCCATTGGTTGGCCGAAAAAGGGCTGACCCTTATGCACTTCCACACCACCCACAGCAACAGGGCGAAATACAGCAGGTAGGAACAGAGGGAAGCGGCGGCGGCCCCGCTCATGCCGAAAATCGGAATCAAACGGACATTCAGGAAAATAGCGGAAACGGTCAGGATAAAGGTGAACAGCAGGGAATAGTAATATTGCTTGGAGTAGTTGAGCACCGTGACCCCCACACTCAAGGTGGAATTCACCAGACGGGAAAGCCCGAGCAGCAGCACCACCCATTTCCCGTCCACATACTTGGAACCGTTGGGTATCAGCTGAAAAAGCAAGTCAATGTTAATCCAGATAATGAGAAAGATAAAGGAGGAGGCCAGCAACTGATGCAAAGAAACGCTGCGGCACAGACGATTGGCCTTTTCGATATCCCTGTCCTTGATGGACTGGGAGATTTCAGGTTGGGCGATGGAACCCAAGGAGCGGTACGGCACTTCTATCACCGCCGCAATATAGGTGGCGATGGCAAAAACCCCGGTGGTCTCCAAACCCAGCTTGGCACCCACAAAAAACGTGTTCAGCACCGGCATGATGTTCCCCGCCAGGGCGGCCGTGACCATAAACAGGGTGTAAAACAGGAAATCCTTGCGCAAAGCGGGCGTGACAAACTTCCAATCAATACGGAAGGACACTTTTTTCAGGGTCAGCAGATAGAAGAAATCGCACAGCATGGCGAGAACGTACACCCCGCAGAAAGCCCACACAAAGCGGTCCAGATCCAGCACACGGAAAGCGTACAGCATGTACACGGTCAAGGTCATCAGACGCACCCCCACCTCCCGCACGAACTTGGGAACGGCAATCCGCATCAGCACATTGGCATTAACCTCAAAAACAGCCTGGTACAGCATACAGAAAGCCAAAGGGAGCAAAAGATAGAGGTAACGCACAAAAAGCGGGGACTTGGGCGCATACACCTGAATCACCGTTTGTTTGAAGCAGAAAAACAAAAGGGTGTAAATCAGGAAACCCACGAGCGGCACCAGCAGGGTCCAACCGAAAAAGCCGTGGTCCTTAGCCTCCTCGTCCTTAAAATACGGGTAAAAGCGTATGGCGGAGGAATTGGTGCCCAACTGCGCCAGACCGGCAAGCAGCACCCCCGCGTCCACAAGGATGCGCGTCAGACCGATTTCCGCCTGCGTAAGGTATTTGGTCAGAATGAAAAAAGTGGTGAAAAAACCTATCAGAATCCCTAAGTAATTCGCCAAGGTCCCTTTGATGCTCTGTCGGATAATCACGCCCATACCGCCCGGATTTAATTGTACGAAGCCTTGTCCGGAACATCCAGCCAAGAACGGTAGGCCTCTCCCATACCGCCCACCACGCGACGCCACAAATGATGACAGGGCAAATCCATGACATTTTCCGGCACAGATGCGACCACCCAGGCCTTTTCCGCCATTTCACGCTCCAACTGCCCGGCACTCCAGCCCGCATAGCCAACCAAAAAGCGGATACGGCTTTCTTCCAACAGACCGGCTTTCAGCATAGGCAGCATGTCCTCTTCGCTCCGGCCCATGTACAAGCCGCCGCCAAGATGGATGGAAGAGGCCGCAAGCTGCCCATAGGTGTGCAGGAAAAACAACTGGTTCAAGCCGACCGGACCGCCGTTGTGCAGCATGAATCCGGAAGGCTGCACGGAAGAAAGCACATCGTGCAGATGCACCTGCAAGGGCCTGTTCAGGATAAAACCCATGTGTCCGTGCTCGTCCTTTTGCACCAAAAGCACCACCGTGCGGTCAAAATACGCATCCGTCATAAAGGGGGCGGAAACGAGCAAACGCCCTTCCCCCAAGGGAATGCCGCTCGGACGCACATCAAAAAAATGCTTTTGGACAAATGGCATGACGCAATGAATACTTTTAACATCCCTTTATACGGGAAAATGCCCAAAAAGTTCTTTTTTTCAGAAGATTCTCGCTTCCTTTTTCCGCAGTTCCAAGGTTTTGCACACCTTGTTGAACCAAGCCTTGCCGTATTTGCGCACCAAGGCCTCCTCCTGGTAACGAAACACCGTCAGCCCCTTCGCCTTTCCACAGGCACGGGCACTGCGGCAAATGTCCCAGCGATGGTATTCCAGCACCTCATAGTAATGCTGCCGGGTGATGCGAATGGGATACAGATGGCAGGAAATAGGCTTACGGAAACGGATGCGCCCCTCCAAATAAGCCTTTTCTATCGCACAGAACGCGCCCTCGGAGTCATAGTACAGGAAGGCACAGGCCCTGTCATTGACCAAAGGGGTGACCAGACTGCCCTCCATATCGTAGTCGAACACATCGTTTTTCTCCACCACGGCACGCCCTTCCTCCGTCATAAAAGGCAGAATCTTAGGCAGGTTATCCTCCAGTATTCCGACTTCCTCCTCCTCCAAGGGGGCACCGGCATCGCCTTCGATACAGCACATGCCTTTGCACTGGGAAAGGTCACAGCAGAAAGGCTCCGTAAACAGCTCTTCCGATAAAACCGTCTGGTCTACTACTAACATATACCGAAAAAGCGGGTACACCCTCGGGGGTACCCACTGTACATCCGTTTTGTTTCAGGACAGGCTAATTCTTGATGGCCGCGATTTCGCGCACGGCCGTAATCGCCTTGTCTATCTCCTCCTCCGTATTGAACGCGCCTATGCTCAGACGGACGGTGCCGTGGATGTCCGCCGTGCCCAAACCCACATGGACCTTGGGGGCGCACTGCAAACCGGTGCGGCATGCGATATCGTAGTCCACATCCAGCATAGTCCCCACGTCTCCGGCCTCAAATCCGTTGATATTGAAACTGAGTACAGGATTCTGGTTTTCCACGGAAGTGGCGCAATACACTTTCACGCCCTCTATGTCCAACAAGCCGTCGCGGAGTTTTTTCCACAATTTCATTTCCCGTTCGTGGATACGTTCAATCCCCTGTTCCTGAATCCATTTCACACCGGCATTCAAACCGGCGACACCGAGCAGGTTCAGCGTGCCCGCTTCCAACCGCCAGGGATATTCCTCCAAATGCTTGGGATAAGCGGAACGGACACCAGTTCCTCCGAAACGAGTATGGTTCACCGTAACACCTTCTCGCACATAGGATCCGCCTATACCGGTCGGTCCCATCAGGCATTTGTGGCCCGTGAAGCAATATACATCAATCTGGTTTTCCACCATGTCCAAAGGCACCGAACCTGCACCCTGGCTGCCATCCACGACAAAAATCACACCGGCTTCCTTGCATATTTTGCCAATCTCCTTCAAGGGCTGTATGGTTCCAATCACATTGGAGCAATGCGTGACCACCACGAACTTGGTGTTTTTGCGGATGGCTTTGCGAATATCGTCCGGATGCACGTAACCAGCCTCGTCAAAAGGCACATAGGTCACCTCTATCAAGCCCTTGTCCTGCATGCAGTAGAGCGGACGCAGCACGGAATTGTGCTCCAGCATGGTTGTGACCACATGGTCGCCCTTTTCCGCAAGACCTTGCAGGATGATATTCAGAGAGTCCGTCGCGTTATAACTAAAAGTCAGACGGTTCGGGTCTCCACCCCCGTTAAACAAGTCCGTAAGCAACTTACGGGTATTGAAAACGATTTCCTCTGTCTCCAAGGCGGCGTCGAAACCCGAGCGTCCGGGATTGACACCGTGCTTACGGTAAAAACCGGTCATAAAATCGTAAACCACATCGGGTTTAGGGAAAGTGGTGGCAGAATTGTCCAAATAAATCATGATGCGCTATTTAGTGACTGTTTCGGTTCAATGTTACCCTCCACAGGATAACAAGCGCAAAAATACACAAAAAAACAGCGCGAAAGACAAAAAAGCCGCGTGCTTTTTTCCATGCTGAACGAACGGCTGTTGCGTGTGTTTTTTCTAAATTACGCCCTCGTCCTTGAAACTGAAATAGCTGTGACTTCCCACAATCAGATGGTCCAACATGCGGATTCCGAGAAAATCCGCCGCCTTCAGCAGGGTCTTGGTCAGCTGCATATCCTCCGCACTCGGCTGCAAATAGTCGGAGGGATGGTTGTGGCAAAGGATGAACGCCATGGTGTTACGGGACAGCAACTGTTTGAAAAGCAGCTTTGAATCCACAATGGTGGAAGTCATCCCGCCTATGCTTATCCGGATTTTTTCCATCACCCTATGCTTGTTGTCCAAGGCGATAACCCAAAACTCCTCGTGATCCAAATCGCTCAACCGGTCCTGTATGTATTCGTAAGCGTCCCGGCTGTTTCCAACAACTTTGCCCTCAGCCACTTCAGACACCCGGCGGCGTTTTCCCAACTCCAAAGCGGCCAAAAGAGTCAGGGCCTTGGTTTTCCCTATACCGTCGTAACGCAGCAGATCCGGCAGCTGCAAGCGGGACAAACGGACTAAACTGCCTTGGCAGTCGGACAGAATGCGCTGGGACAGGAGAAAAACATTCTCCCGTCCGGTGCCGGAACGCAGCAGTATGGCCAGCAATTCGGCATCGGAAAGGGACTCCGCTCCCTGTTGGAGCATTTTCTCTCGCGGACGGTCGGCTTCCGACCAGTCGGACATTTTTCGGATGAATGGTGTAGTGTTTAGCATAAGGGTTAGTTTTTCTGTTTGTTCCGTCATGGGCCACTCAGCCCATGCGTTTTCGTTTCAACAAATAGGTCATCAGCACGTTGTGGAAACCTTCACGTATGTCCGCTTCCACCAAATCAATGCGGTATTGCCCGCAATGCACCTTCAAGTCGTTTTGAAAAGCCTGCATTCGTTCGCGGTAGAGCGTTTTCACCTCGGCGGCGGAAATTTTCAGTTCCTGGCCGTTTTCCATATCAATCAGGCGGTAGGGACGGTTCTCCAAATCGAAATCCACTTCCATGGCCCGGTCGCACACATGAAACAGAATGACTTCGTGCCGACTGTGCCTGAGGTGCTGCAAAGCCAAGAAAAGCTCTTCCTTGTTTCGCTGAAAATCAAACATATCGCTAAAAATCACCACCAAGGAACGCCGGTGGATGCGCTCCGCGATTTCGTGCAAGGTCTGAACCACATTGGTTTCATGCTGTTCCATCTCCCTCACGGGTTGCAGCAATTCCTCCAAAGTGGTGAACAACTGTTTGACATGCACCGGATTGGACTGGGCCCGGGAATGAAAGCGTATGCGGTCGTCAAACAAGGTGAGACCGACGGCGTCGCGCTGCCCGCGCAGCATCTGCACAATGGCAGCGGCGGCATAGACCGAAAACCACAATTTGTTGGGATGCTGAAGGGAATAATGCGACTGTTTGGGGAATTGCATGGAAGAGGACACGTCCACCAAAACCTGGCAGCGAAGGTTGGTCTCCTCTTCGAACTGTTTGACAAACAACTTGTCCGTGCGCCCAAACAGTTTCCAGTCCAAATTACGGGTGGACTCGCCGGTATTGTAGGGCCGGTATTCCGCAAACTCCACCGAAAAGCCATGAAAAGGGCTTTGGTGCAGCCCGGTAATGAAACCTTCCACCAATTGTTTGGCTATCAAATCAATGCTTCCAAACTGTCCGATGACTTCCAAATCCAGTTCTGCCATAAGCAAAAAACAAACATTCATATAACGTACAATTTCCCGCTTTATTATCCTTTCCATACCCATTGGATTTTCACTTCCGACCGATGCGGCGCTTCGATGCGGGACGCGCCACTGCCCGTCACTTCCCTGTCCCGGTACTGGAATGCGGACAAACGAAGATAAAGAGAAGAGGATGAGGTACAACGACAGGCCAAGAGCAGGTAGGCCCGCAGGCCTTTTCCACTGCATACGGCGGTGGTAGTGGCGGACAGCACCTCCTTTTCCGCAAGATACAAGGCGGTTTGGTAGGAATCAGTGTCGAAAAAGCCGAGGGAAGCCGTCCATTGCCAACGCTCCCCCTTCCATCCCAGACGTTGGGAAAACTGGCTTCCCCTCTCCCATTCATGGTCGGCATTCACCAGCTTGGTGTCCCATTGGCATTGCAGCGTCCAAGCGTCTAACGGCTGCCAAGCCCAACGCAGCCGGACAGCGTGCCTGTCCTCCGGCTGCAAACGACGGAGATTCCCCTGCACCTGGTTACGGGCGACACGGCTCCAGCGGTAGGAAACCACCCAAGAACCCCAAGCACACGCATGATCCTGATAGCGGCATTGCAGGGAAGAGGCGCGGGAAGGGGCATCCGCCTGGTATTTCAGCCAAGGGTAATACGTTTCCTTCCAGGCCGCGTCCACACTTCCGTTCCGCCCCAGCAGCATCCGCGCCCGCCACTGCATGCTGTGCTCGTTCATGGCATCCGAAGTGCCGTTCAAGGCATCCGAAACCGCATGAAAATCCCCGGGAAGGCGGCGCAACTGCAAGGCAAACTGCAAACGGTCGTCCGCATACAGCACGCAGCCCGCATCCACCGCCAACTTTCCGGAACAGGCGACTTCACCGAAAAAGACCAGACGGCGGTAATTCCACAACCAATCCGCACTCGCGTTCCACAACTCCCGCCCATGAAAGCGAAATTGGCTGTAAGGCTTCACCTCCGGCTCAAACGGAAGCGCATAGTGCAGGGCGGACAGGCCGAAGCCCACGCGAAACTGCCGCGTCCTATGGGAAAGGTAGAACCCGCCCGCCTGCCGACGGAGCTGCTTTTCGCCACTGATTTCGGACAAGCTGCGATGGTATCCGGTATGGGGAAGGCTTCGCAGGCTGTCCCCTTCCCGCACCGCATCCACCCGCTGATGAGCGGCATAGAGCGTGGCATCGGTATGCTTTCCCAGACGCCAGGCCGCCGCCGCGCCGCGCAAAAACTGGAACTCATTGGCGGACGTATGGGCTTTCAGCCCATACGCCGCCTTCTGCACTCCCTCCGACGCGGCGGCGGCCTGCTGAAACCCCATCCCCATGGCGATTCCCTGCCCGAACTGCAACTGATAGTCCCCAAGCAGCAGCTGACGCAAACGCCCTTTCCCCTGATAGGAGGCATAAAAAGAACAATAATCAAAGCCTTGCGGATTGGAGGCCCGAAAAAAGGCTTCCCCAGCATCCTTTTCCGCGGTCACCCCGACACGCAACCTGTCGGCACAGCGGTAGGTACATTTGAACAGGACCGCCATCGCATTCCCCTCGTAACGGCTTCCGGAACCGCCCTGCCACAAGGAATCCCCGGCATCCGCATAAGCCTCCTGAGCTTCCGGCACCCCGGCACAACGGAGAAGCGCTTCGGCTTTGCCGTTCAGGCACTGCCGCCAACGCCATTCGCTTTTCTCCGAAGGGGCGGAAAACGAAATGTACGGCAGCAGCCCCTGCACCAAAGCCACGGAAAAACCCTCCACCGCCGCCAGTTCCGAAGGGGTGTACAGAAAACCGTACAGCGTCACATAACGCTGCAAATGATAGAGTTGGTAAGCGGAAAGATGCAGCACTTCCGCCAAACGCACGTCTTCCGGCTGATTGATGCAAAGCGGCTCCTCCTTCAAGGCCTCCAAAGCTTGCCGCCAGGCACTGGCATCCACCGCCTCCTGCCCCTCTTCCTCCCGGTTCTCCAAAGCGGCTTCCAAGGCCCATTCCTGCTCCGCCTCCCAAAAGCCCGTTCCGATTAGGGTATCCGTCCACTGCGCCCATCCCTTCCAAGGACAAAGCAGACACAATAAACTGAGAGCCACTTTCTTCATTCTTTCCTCCCGCCTTTGGCCGCAGGTTGCGGACCGCTTACAAACAAGGCAAGGGAAGGGCCTGTCAAGGGATGGAAAGCGCAGGCCATGCCACAGTAGCCGAAGGGCAAGGCACAAGCCACCCCGAAATCGGCCTTGGCGTAAGGAATTTCAAAACCCGCCCAGCCCTGCATCCGCTTATGCGGCCGCGCCTCCAAGCCTACATACAGCGTAGCGGGACCGTCGGAGGTTTTACGGTACTCGAAGCAGGTCGTCCAACGCGCGGACCAATGATAGCTTCCCCCTGCACCCACAGCGGAGGGAATACGCTCCCGCTGCGCCCCTCCCACCCAAAACGGCAGCCCGAAGGGATTGTCCCACACCAAGCCGAAACGCCAAGGAGCCTGCGGACGGTAAAAGGTGGAAAGGGAGACATCCATGCCGAACTTGCGCCCATAATAGGCATCGCTGTAAGCCAATGAACGGCAGGACAGCTGCAAAGCCATGGCAAAACGTTGCGCATAGGACTGGGCAAAGGAGACCGCCGCCCCGGTCTCCCGGAAATCCGCCCAACGTTCCTGCAACACAAACATTCCGAAAGCATTGCGTTCCCCAAAAGGTAGCCCGCATCCGCTCAAAAAGACCGAAGAGGGAAGCGCAAGGGCCTGCTGACGGACAATACTCAAAAAAACCGGACTCCGCTGAAAAGCCAAAGCGGAAGGATTGGCGGCCAAGGCGCAGGCATTTTCCGCCGACACCGTATAACCGCCTAAGGAAAAGGGCGGAGACAGCCGGAGCGGCGCTTGGGCCGGTAACAGCGCATACAATAATGCAAGGGACAGGGTTAGGGTGTGTGTTTTCATTTTTTTCAGGGTTGTGCGGATGCAAAAATACAAAATTTCCGCTTTCACTTCGCGGAAAGGACAAAAAAAAAGCGGACCGAAGTCCGCTTTTGTCATATAGACAAGGGGTTAGTACTCCCACATGTCGTTTTCGTTCTGCCGGATCTTGTTCTTGATGCGCTCCGACTCCAGAATCTGGTCCAAACCGTTCACAATGTAATGGTTGATTTCACGGTTGTCATACACATTGGATTCAGCTTTGATAAAACTGGAGAAACTGCGCTGGAGGAACAAATCATCAAACGTGCGGTTCTGTCCGAAGTTCTTGTTGTTGAACACTTCGTTCTTGGCCAAGAAAGGACGCACCTCGTTGTAGTCAATCCAACTGAACTGCCGCCAACGACGGTTGGTGACGGCAGGCATGCCGTCTTCCTCATCCACTTCCTCCGCCACCGCATCGGTCTGGGGTTCATACCAGAACATGGGGCAGAGAGCCATGATACGGACATCCAGCAGGGAACGTTGGTTATCCACGTACCAGCATTCTTTCAATATGTACTGAAAAACGTCCTTAGCACCCCATGCGATGAAGATGTTGGAGTCACCGATGGTTTCACCCCAGTCGTTAATCAGCTCCAAACGCTTGGACTCACCCATACTGGACCTCAGCTCCTCGGCGGACATGGGCACATTGATGTACTCGTCGGTGTAGACGCGCAAAGGCTCCGGATTCTCTTCGGTGGAGTCAATGGCATCCAGAATGACCTGCATCAGGCTGCGCCAGTTACCCTTCACTTCCGTAGGAAAATAAAGGGGATGGTTCATTTTCTCACGCAAATCCAGCACACGCCAAACCAAAGTCGCATCCTTCAGGTAATCCTGATTGATGGATTGCAGGGTGACCGGCTTGTTATCGGCCACATTCTGCGCGACCCACGGCCTGTCTATCGGGGCACGGATCGGTTTCGCAGCCGGTTTTTTCGCCTCTGTAGTGGCGGGCGTGGTCTCCTCCCCGTAATACCCTTCCTCACTTTCAATCACCTGGGCGAAAGAAAACGAGGTGAGGAGGACCAATGCGAATGCTAATTTAAACGCTTTCATAACTCTATTATTTTAAATTACACATTTTAACGGATACGGACCAAAATGGTCTTCAACGTTCTGGCTCCAGCGATACTCTGCACCTTGATTTCGGAAATTTCCATCTGGGTGCCGGCGGAAGCCGCACGGATCTTGCTTACCACATTGTCCGGGAAGCGGCCGCCCTTCACAATGATAGGAGCCTCTTCCACATTGTTTTTCACAAATGTGACCTTATAGGAGACCACATTCCAACGCAACTCGTAGTTGAAGTCAGGGGACATCTTGGCAACAATCAGAGGATTGGCCAGAAGCACGTCCTTGGACTGCCTGCCGGAAGTGATGTTCGCACCGATGGAGGCGCTGGGCTCCGGAACCGGTTTCACACGGAATTCGGTTTTGCCCATCTGCTGGGTCTTTCCTCCGCCCATATCCGCACTGATGGAAATGGAAATCGGTTTGCCAGCCATGCTCTGCGGCACAGACACGTCGTAACGGCCGTTACCTAGGGAAGTGGCCGTAGCCCCACCCCAGTTGATGCGCAGCTGTTCGGAAGCCACCGGAGCGGAAATGGTCACGGGGTTGGGAATACCCGCATAGAACACATTCATCTTTTCCGCAGCCACAGCGGCGGTCGGTTTGGTGACGGTATAGGCTTCGGAGAAAGGATAGTATTTGTCCCCTTCCGGGCTTTGCACCTTGATCATACCGGCGAATTTCTGGTTACCTATGCCACCGGTCGGGATTTTCAGATGGACAATGCCACTGTCACCTTCCACCATGGTCAGATGGGGAATGTCTTCCTCGGTAGCCTTGTCACGTCCGGGTCCCCAATAGACCACAGGGGTCTGGCGGGAATCGGAGGCGGCCACAATAATGTCGGCCTCGAAGGCGTCTCCGGAGAACACGATACGGCTGTTCGGAATCACCTTGGCGCTGACGTTGTCAAACTTGAAGCTACCGGCATCAATCTGGTTGTACAGGTATTTCACCGTCTCATACTCCATGTTTTTCAGCTCACCGATGATGTTGTTCAACAAGGTGTAGCTACCGGCGGCGACAATGTGCTCAAAGGTGTGGACTTCCCAAGATTCGGGTTCTCCGCCCGCATCCTGGTAGGATTTCTCCACCTCCAGGCCTTTCAAATGGAAAGCGGTGTCTCCCACTATCTTGGCGACATTGGCTTTCAAGGCTTTGATACGGTCGGACATTTCATAGGCCTTCCGCTGGTTGATAAAATAGGTGGTCGGTTTGTCGAAATTGTCTTTCGCGTCCATGTCCTTCAAGGTCAAACCCTTCACTTCTTCCGGTTTTTTACCGTCCACATAGCAGAACAATTCTGTCTTGATGTCCTCCACATAAAGGATTTCCGCATCGAACAATTTCTGGGCTTCCCGGGCCTTCGCCAAAAACGGTTTGACCTTGGGGCCCTCTTTTTCCACAGCCGCCTCAAAATTAGCATAGCTTTCATCTATCTTGGAGGTGAAATTGGCATTCGTCGCCTCCAAGGTGTCACTCACGGTACTGAACGCGCTCAGGATGTCCTTGGAAACGTTCAAGGCCAACATGGCTGTCAAGACCAAGTACATCATGCCGATCATTTTCTGTCGCGGGGTCTCCGGACAATTCTTTGCACCCATGTATTTCTGTTTTAATTAGTTATCAATCCGTTTACTTCCTCTGTTAGCGGTTGCTCATGGCGGCCAGCATGTTGCCGTAAATACCGTTCAGTTTGCTGACGTTCTGGGCCAGTTTGTCAATCTGCTCCTTGTAGGCATTCACACTGTCGGTGGACTGGGTCAGGTTGTTAGCCAGCTTGGAGATGTACTCGTCCAGATTCTTGGTGGTGTTCATGGTGTTGTTGGCGGTCTGGATCTGGATTTCATAAGCCGCGTTCATGGCCGACAGGTTCTTGGCCAGACGGTCCATTTCAGCGTTGAAACCGGTTTCCTCCGACATGGCGGCGATGTTCTTCTCATAGATGCCGGCCAAGGTCTTGACAGAAGAGGTGGCTTTTTCGATATTCTCAAAATACTGTCCGGACTTGCTCGTGGTGTTTTCCAGGGTTTCAGCGGCCTTGTCGTAGGCGCCCGACAGGTTTTTCACCGAATCGGCGGCCTTGGACAGGTTGGAGACATAACCGTCAGTGGCAGCGGCGGCATCGGAAACACCGGCGAGCTTTTTGGCGTTGTCGCCCAGGTTACGCATACCGGAAGCCAAGCTTTCCAGCAGTTCGGGACCTATTTTGGCCTCTTCCAACGCATGATCCAACTGTTGGGTAATAGGAGCGTTGGAGGGAAGTTTCTTTTCCGTGTGGGAAGCTTCACCGATAGCCAGTTGCGGGAACACCAGCGACCAGTTGTAGTGAGGCAGAGGCGGTTCGAAAGCGGAGAAGAAGAAGATCAAGGCTTCCGTGACCATACCGGCCGTCAAAACGATACCGGCACCCGGCCAGTGCATGATTTTGAACAACGCACCGATGATAACGACAGAAGCGCCCCATCCGTACAACTTGGTCATAAAATTGACATACCCTTTACTTGTGACAAGTTCATTCAGTCCCATGATTTTTTGTTTTTTTAGTATTACGTTTTTTATTTATTTGTTCATTATTTGGTTTAGTACACGTTGGACGAAGCGGTCTTGCTGTCGCCGAAATTGCGTCCCAGGTAGGTCTGCACGCAACGGAAGCCGATATAGGACTTTCCGGTGTCCTGATAGCAGTAGTTGCGCACCGCCGTCTGCATGTAATAGCTGATGTCCTTCCAGGAACCGCCGCGGACCACCTTGCGTTTCAGCACAGGAGCGTCGTTGTCCTTGGCATAGTAGGTGTATTGCATGTTCAGGTCGTGGGCGAAGTTGTAGGCGGATTCGCTGTAGGCGTCCTCGCACCATTCGGACACGTTACCGGCCATGTCGTACAAGCCCCAGTCGTTCGCATGGTAGTGGGCGACGACAATGGTCTGCACACCACCGTCAGCAGCATAGTTACCGCGCTGCGGCTTGAAGTTGCCCAAGAAACAGCCGTTGGAGTTCTGGGTGTAGGGTCCGCCCCAAGGATACGGGCTGTTTTCCCTATAGCCTCTGGCCGCCCATTCCCATTCCACCTCGTTCGGCAGACGGAACTCGTTTTCAAACGCCCAGTCGTGGCTGCCGATATAGGAGTTGCGGATTTGGGTGCGCCATGCGCAGAACGCGCGGGCCTGTTTCCAGCTCACACCGACCACCGGATAGTAATCGTATTGCGGATGGGAGAAATAATTCTCGGTCAGGGGTTCGTTGAAGGAATAGGTGAAATCGTGAATCCAGCACAAGGTGTCGGGATAGATGTTGATCACCTCCCTGCGCAGGAACGGCTTCTTGCCTTGGTTGTAGGCCGTCGGACGGTTGGAGAACATTCCCATGTCCTTGGTTTGGGGATCGGCGTTGTCGAACTCCTTGTAGGCGGCACCCATGACTTCGGGATCCTCCGGATCGCGGTAAGCCCTGCGGTCCACCCACCAGTATTCGAAGTTCAGCATTTTGACATTCAAATCCTTCGCCTTGTAATGGTAAAAACGCTCGTTACCGGCGGGGGAGCTGTACAGCTGGGCCAGCACCGCCTGGTACTCCTCGTCGCGGGAATCCCAGTCGATGGGGGTGTTCCAGTTGATCAGACGGGGCTCGATCACCTCGCCCTCGTTCTCGCCTTTCCTGTACTTTTTGAAATGCTGATTGTCCTCCTCCACTTCGGCCTCGCCAAGCAGCACGTGGGCGATGGAGTCACGCACCCACATCACGAACTGGCGGTACTCGTTGTTGGTGATTTCGGTCTCATCCATCCAGAAAGCCTGGACCGTCACGTTTTTGGCGGCATAGGTCTGCGAATAGGCGGCATCGGCCATGCCTCCGCCAATAATCGTGTGACCCAGCGGAATGTTCTTCATACCGAACGGAATAACTTCAACGTATTCGGGTCTGTCCTGTACACCGACCAACTGCCCGTTGCCGGCGTTCTTGCAGGAAGTCGCCACAAGCGTGAGGACGACACTTGCCAACATTACAATCGATTTTTTCATATTCCTTAACGTTTTATAATTATTTACTTTATCAATGGACTACCTGGCAGGTCTGTTGCCCAGATAGTGCGTGTTGCGGTATCCGTAAGTGGTAGGTTTGGTGACTATGTTGAAGCAGTATTTGAGCATCAGCTCCGGGCTGCCGAAGCTGCGGCCGTGGGTGTAGCCCAGTTTGGAAGTGGTGATGTCATAGGCGACCCCCACCTGCAATCCGCGAATGGCGGAAGAGGAAGTCACAAAGGGCTGCGCCCCGAACATCAGCACCAAAGCGTCCACCATGCGGTAGGACACGCCGCACCACAGCACTTTCTCGTATTCGGCAATCATGGTCAGGTCAATCTGCGTCTTCGCCACATCGCTCTTGATCAGGAAGCTCGGTTTCATCGTCCAGTTCGGATTGATGGGCAATGGGAAGGAGTAGCCGCCCATGGCGTAAATGTGGCGGGTGGTGCTCTGGTGGGTGTTCACCCCTTCGTTCCCCTTCAGCTGGGTCATGCTGAGACCGGCATACCATTTGTCAGAATTGTCCTTGTAGAACAAGCCAAAGGAGAAATCGGTGAAGAAATCGCTCACCACCGACTGGGGAATGTACGGGTCTCCGGTCTGGGTCGGACGAAGCTCGTCACCGTTCACGGAGAGGTTGGACATTTCCAAAGCGCCGCCAATGTTCAGAAAACCGTTGCCGATATTCCATTTATAGGCGTATGCCAATTTGATGTCAATGTTGTTCTGGTGGCCTTCCTGGTCGCGGTAGAAGGACGCGCCGACACCGCCGTGGAGGAATTTTACCGGAGAGTGCAAATTGAACACTATTTCCTGGGGAGAGACCGCCGTTGTTTTGGTTTCCCCGTTCTCATCCACATAAGATTCTGAAAATCCAGCCCATTGCTGTCTGAACAGCGTAGTGGCACAAATCCCCGCACTTCCCGCCACAGCCGGGTTTATGCAGAAATCGCTGTACATGTACTGCGAAAATTGAGGATCCTGCTGCGCCTTGCAAGTATGGGCGGCCAGCACAACCATCAAAACGAGCCAGACCTTTTTATAATTCATAATATCTTATCACCAAAGTTTTTACACGAAAAGCCCCTAGCGTTGAAGCTTTCCCTATTTATACGTTTATTTTCTCATAAAGTTCTTCTTTTCACGGAAGAAAAACAATTATTTTTAGTGGGCAAAAGTATAAAATTATGGCGTATTTCCTTTCTTTTTTTCCGGAAAGTTTTTCCACCGGCCTATGTTGAAAAGCATTACTAATTCATTAACATATTATTTATAAATAAATTATGTATTTTTTTAGAATTACTTTAAATTTTTTCGCCAAGCTTCACCCACGGGAGCGAAAGCCCTATTGGAGCCCCAGCAGCACGCCCCTGCCGATGCAAACCGGATTGTTCCGCTTGTAGGACGAGGAAAGGTAACGCTGTATCAGCACGTTGGATTCCAAACTGCGGTTGCCGTTGAAATACTCCCAGAAGATGCGGTCCACCTCCGCGTAGGAAGGGACTCCCAACTGCTCCAAATCGGAGGAGGAAATGCCCAGCCCGTCCGTGGGAACCGCGTCAATGCAGGACTGCAAAGCCTCCCGCTCCTTTGGTGGCAAGCTGCGGCACAGGAAGCGGCAGGCGGCGTAGACCTCCGTTTTCCATAAATTAATAAAAGGTGCATAGTCGCCGACATCGCCGTGCAGCGTCCAGAAGCCCGTGAGGTATTCAGTGAAGTTGTCGGTGGAAATAACCATCCCCTTCCGCTGCTGGGCCAAATCGTAGAGCGCCATCATGCGTGTCCGCGCCTTGGCGTTGCCCTTGCGCAACTTGGAAAGCATAGTGTCGTCCAGGGAAGGCATCAGCGACTGGAAATGCATGTACAGCTCCGTGTAGTCCAGGTATTGGAAATCGTCGCAAAAAGCGGCGCCCACCGCCTGGGAACGGCGGATTTCATCCTCCTTGTTGGTCTCTATGGTGATGGAACGCCCGCAGAGGGGAATGCCAAGCTCCTGGCACACAGGGTGCAGCAAGGCCACGGCGAAGGCACTGTCCACGCCGCCGGAAATACCGACCACCAAGGACTGGAGACGGGTGGCAACGACATAGTCACGCACTTCCCGCCGCATGATTCCAATGACAGGGGCAATTTCCCCGTCCTTCTCCAAAAAACGGAACTGGGACAAGTCTCTGTCCCGCAAAAACAATGCACTCATGATTCTACTGTTCTTCTTCTGTGGGTGTTTCCCGCAATTGCAGCCGTTTCCCGTTCGGGAGCACCGGCGGCTCTTTGCGCATATAATTCTCCAAATCAAGCTCATAACCTTCCTGCATGGAAAGGAACTTTTCCCAGCTGGGCACGTCCCGGAAGCTCCACTTGTCCAGCACATAGCCATCCTTCAGCAGAATCACCCCCGCATTGTTGCGCAGGGCGGTCTTCAAAGGTGTCGCGTCGGAATAATAAAAAGGATAGGTGACGCCGGTCTGGTTACGCAACAAGGCCACGTCGTCCGGGAAGGAAGCGGTGACCGCCACGAAAGGCACGCCATTCCGTTCGCAATCCGCCGCCAAGTGGTTGATTTTTATTATTTTCTCCAAAGAGATTTTTTTCACATCCCGGAAAATGGCGATAAAATGGTAGCCTGCGGCCTCTATCACCTCCCATTTGACATCCTCCTTGGTTTCCGCATCCATCAGGGTGAAATCCGTAAGCCGCGCGTCCACACCGGGTTTGACCAGCTTTTCCTGGCGTCCTGCATAGGTGTAGTTCTCCTCCAGGTCCGCATTGGACAGGCTGTCCTCGGAAACGGCCGTCAGCTCGTCCATGGTGAGTTCGCGCAGGGAGCCGTCCGCATTGTTGCGGTACTGGAACACATAGTCCATCTGCGGGGCTTCGGAATAGGTCTCGGCCGCAATGAAATGGCCTTTTTTCCACGGACGGAAATCGTGCCAAGGCTCGTGACGGAGGCAGTGAATCTCCATAAAGAGCATGAACCCGGCAGCCAAGACCAGCGGTCCCCAATTGGTGATGTATTGGAAGCTCTGGGTCTTAAAGCGTTTGCGCTGAGCGAAAACCACCAGCGTGGGCAGCATGAAAATGACATTCTTCCAGAAGGTCTGGGTGTTGGTCAGTTTGATGAAGTCGCCGAAACAGCCGCAGTCGCCCGGCACGGAAAGGCGGTACGAGGAACCCGTCCACCGGTTGATGCCGCGGACAATCGCAGGCCCATAGGCCAAATAGAAGGTAAGCAGCAGGAAAAACAGCATGAACAGCAGCAGCACCCACGAGAAAAAGCGGGGCTGGATGTTCAGCAGCATGGCCACCCCTATCAGAAACTCCACCATCAGCATGCCGCAGGCGATGGGCATGGACAGCGGGACCATGAACTGGGTTCCGAAAGAGAGGAAATACTCCTCGATTTTCAAGGCGAAACCGAAAGGGTCCACACCCTTGACATAGGCGGAAAAAACAAACAGCGCACCGATGAACAGGCGGCAGAAGTGCCGGATATAATAGGAAGCGTTTTTCCGCTCCTTGGGCACATAACGGGAATAGGCTCTACTACTCATGCTGACTCTGGGTTAATTTGATTAAGGCGAAGACCGCATAATTGAAAATATCGTAATAATTGGCGTCCAGACCCTCCGAAACGGAAGTGCTGCCGTGGTGGTTTTCTATCTGCTTGACCCGCATCAGCTTCATCAGAATGATGTCCACAAAGGAGGAGACCCGCATGTTGCGCCAGGCCTCGTCGTAGTCGTGATTCTTGTTTTTCAGCAGGTCTTTGGCGTTCCCCACATATTTTTCATACAATGCGCGGACCGCATCCGGGGTCAGGGTGTCGCTTTCCAGGGGGGAGCTGCCCACCGCGAGCTGTATCTGCGCCATGACGGCGTAATTGACAATGCCGATGTACTCGGTGACGATGTCGTCCGCCACCTGCCGCGTCCCTTTTTCCTCAATGCTCCGGATGCGCTGGGCTTTGATGTAAATCTGGTCAGTGATGGAAGTCGGACGCAACACGCGCCAAGACAGGCCGTAATCGTCCATTTTCTTTAAAAACAAATCCCTGCATACGGATACCGCTGCGTCAAATTCATCAAGTGTGTTCTGCATAGCCTTTTTGTGTTGGATTTGCAAAAGTAATCAAAAAAAACATATCCCCGAGGATTAAATTCTGTCCGCCGCTGCACAATATTTGCAAAGTGACTGGCGTTAGTAACCAAAATGCACGCGCCATGAAGAAGACGACGCTATGTTCCAGTCTGTTCCTGCTGCTTCTTTTTCCGCAGCCCTTCCGCCTGCAAGCGCAAAACCAGCCCATGGTGTGCCGCGCCGTGGTGGAGGGAAAGGACACCCTCCCCATTTTCGAGCTGAAAGGCTTTAATGTAATGGGGTTCAAGGGACAGCTTTCCGCCCGGGAGCTGCGTAAGCGCACCAAATTAGTGAACAATGTGATCAAGGTGTACCCCTACGCCCGGATGGCCGCCGAAAAGCTGAAGGAATACGACAACATGCTGGCCGCCCTGCCAAACGACGCCAAGCGGACAAAAGCCATGAAACAGGCGGAAAAGGCCTTCATCAAGGAATACACGCCGGTGGTGGAAAGCCTGACATTTTCCCAAGGACTTGTGCTGCTGAAACTTGTAGACAGAGAAACCGGAAAGACCACCTACCGCATCGTGGACGAGCTGCGCGGAAAAGTGACCGCCTTTTTCTACCAGTCCATCGCCCGGCTGTGGCACTACAACCTCAAGGACAGGTACGACCCCCACGGGAAGGACAAGGAGATAGAACAAATTGTGCGCCAAATCGAAACCGGAAAAATCGCCATTTAACCAAGTAAAATTTCACCAATACATTATTTTTTATGAAACACCTTCTGCCCATTTTCATCTGCTGGGCCTGCATGACAGGCGTGCTGTTCACCGCATGCGCCCCCAAACAAGCGTCCGAAGAGACGGAACAAACGGAAACCCTTGTGACGGAGGAGAATTCAGATCCCGTGCAATCCCTGAACACCGAAGCCTTCATCCGCAAAGTGCATGACTTCCGCCAAAACGACACTTGGAACTACAAAGGGGAAAGGCCCTGCGTCATTGATTTCTACGCCGACTGGTGCCCGCCCTGCAAAATGATGGCCCCCGTCATGGAAAAACTGGCGAACCAATACAAAGGGGAAATCGACTTCTACCGGGTGAATGTGGAGGAATGCGAGGAAGTAGCGTCCCACTTTGAAATACAGTCCATTCCTTTCTTCCTGCTCTGTCCCATGAAGGGCGAACCTTCCGAAGCCATCGGAAGCATGTCGGAGGAATCGTTCAAGGCCCTCATCGAGACCCTGCGCTAATGGAAACCGGTGACATACTGCACTACGGCACGGTAGTGGGACAAAACGGGAACAAGCTGAAGGTGCGCATCCAGGTGGAAGGCGCCTGCGAACACTGCCGCGTCAAAGGCGGCTGCGCGGCCGCCGGCAACAAGGACAGGCTGCTGGAGGTGCCGCTGCCGGACAGCGGTCCTTCGTTTGAGACCGGGGAGACCGTGCGCATACGCATGCACCCGCATTCCGGCATGAAAGCGGTGCTGTACGCCTACGTGCTGCCGGTGCTGCTGCTGATGGGCGTGGTCATCAGCCTGTACGCCTGTGCGGCGGCGGAAGAGGCCGTCGCTTTGGCCGCTTTGGGTGTCCTGACGCTGTACTACGCGGGATTGTACCTCTTCCGCCGCCGCATCGACCGGAAATTCTCCCTCAGCGTGGAGAAATCCGGACAATAAAAACCTTTTCCGAAAGGACAAAATCTTTCAAAAAAAATTCCGGATTTTTCAATCTTTGGAATGCTATTTGTTATGTTGTTCCGCCCGTTGAAACACACATTGGAACAAAAAAAAACATAACGTATAGTATAAAACTATGTATAAAAAGCACATTGTCTGCGTATTGACAGCTTGCCTTTTCCTGTCAAGCGCATGTAAAGAGATCAGAAAAAGCGGAAAAGCCGTGAGCGTTCCCGTCAAAGTGTGGGAAGTGACAGCGGACACGGCCGGAGACATCCGCAGCTATGTGGGAATGGTGGAAGCCGACAAATCGGTCGCGCTCAGTTTCGAGTCTGGTGGCTGCATACAGCGCATCTGCGTCCGGGATGGCCAGAAAGTGCGCAAAGGGGAGCTGCTTGCCGAACTGGACAACCGCAACGCCCTCAACGCCTATAACGCCGCGAAAGTCACGCTTGAACAGGCGGAAGACGGTTTCCGCCGCGCTGAAAGCATTTACAAAAAAGGAAGCCTGCCGGAAGTCAAATGGGTGGAAATCCAAACCCAGCTGAACCAGGCCCGTTCCGTTGCGGACATCTGCAAAAAGAACCTGGAGAACTGCAAACTGTATGCGCCCCAGAACGGCACCATCGGGAACCGGAGCGTAGAGGCTGGCATGAATGTCATGCCTTTCCAGCCAGTGATGCAACTGCTTGATTTGAGTACTATTACTGTAAAAGTGAGCATTCCGGAAAATGAAATCGCTGCCATTTCGGCCGGACAGCAGGCCGACATCCGCATCAACGCCTTGGACACGGTGTTTGAAGGAAGCGTCAGTGAAATCGGAGTGGTCGCCGATCCTTTGTCCCACGCCTACCCCGTCTGCCTGCGCATACGGAAACCGGACAGCCGGCTTCTCCCCGGCATGGTGGGCCGCGTCAGCATCCGCCTTTCCAGCGGGAACACCCGTTCGTTGGAGGTTCCCATGCAAGCCGTGCAAATCAGCAATGACGGACGCCCGTTCGTATGGACGTATGCGGACGGCAAAGCCCGGAAAGTGTTTGTGGAAACCGGCGGATTCACCGAAACTGGCATGCGCATCACCGGCGGCCTGCAACAAGGCGACTTGGTAATCACCGAAGGAAGCCAGAAAATCTGCGAGAACACCCTGCTGCAAATCCTTTAAAAGAAAGAAGGCGCCATGAACAAGAAGAAATTAGGGCTTGTGGAATCCATGATGCATTCCCACCGCATTGTGTATTTGGTCATTGTGCTGCTTATCGCCTATGGCGTTTACGGACTGGCCGGCATGAACAAGCAGGAATTCCCCGAGTTCACCATCAGGGAGGGCATTGTGGCGGCGGCCTACCCCGGAGCCACACCGGAAGAGATGGAAATGCAGGTCACCAAACCTTTGGAGAATTTTCTGTACACCTATCCCGAAGTGAACAAGGAGAAAACCTATTCCTACACCCAGAACGGCATTGTGTATGTGTTTGTCTCGTTAGAGAAAAGTGTGAAAAACAAAACCGAAGTGTGGTCGAAAATCCGCCACGGACTAAAGGATTTCAAAGCCAAACTGCCTTCGGGCGTCGTGGCTCTTGTGGTCAATGACGATTTCGGCAACACCTCCTCCCTGCTCATCACCATACAATCCAAGGACAAGACCTACAGGGAGCTGCACCAGTGCATGGACGAGCTCTGCGACCGGTTGCGCACCGTCAAGGCGGTCGGAAACATCAAGGTGTACGGGGAGCAACGGGAAGTCATCAACGTATACATAGACCAGGAGAAACTGGCCACCTACGGCATCAGCAACAAGACGCTGATGGCGGAACTCTTCACCCAAGGGCTGCTCCCGACCGGCGGCAGCGTGGACAACGGCGACGAAATCATCCCCATACACATTCACAGTCCCCTTTCCGACGAGAAGGAAATCGGGGAGCAGATTGTCTATTCCGACCCGTTAGGACATGTCATACGGCTGAAAGACGTGGCCCGCATCCAACGGGAGTACGAAAAGCCTTCCTCCTTTATCCGCAAAGACGGTGAGAATGCTCTGGTGCTTTCCGTGGAAATGCAGCCCGGAAACAACATCGTCACCTTCGGAAAACGGATAGAGAAACAGTTGGCGGCTTTCCAGCGGACGCTGCCGGAAGATGTGCAGCTCTACCGCATCACCGACCTGCCCCACGTGGTAGGCAAATCCGTGTACTCCTTCCTGCGTGACCTGCTCGTCGCCATTCTGGTGGTGGTCGTCGTCATGCTGATGTTCTTCCCCATACGCTCCGCGCTGATCACCGCCTCCAGCATCCCCATCACCATCACCATGACCTGGGCGCTCATGTACGCCCTGAAAATGGAAATCAACACCGTCACCTTAGCCTCGCTGATTGTGGTGCTCGGCATGATTGTGGACAACGCTATCGTCATCATTGACGGATACATACACAACACAGAACACGGCATGTCGCCCAAGGAGGCCGCCATCCAGAGCGCCAACACCTATTTTGAGCCGCTGCTTGTCGCCACTTTGGCCATGGCTTTGGCTTTCTTCCCCTTCATGTTCACCATGACGGGACCCATAGGCGAGTTCGTGCAGCATTTCCCCTGGCCCTTCACCTTCGCGCTGCTACTCTCCCTCTTGGTCGCCGTGCTGCTGACCCCGTACTGGGCCTCCAAATACATCCCGCAAAGCCGGCCGGAGAAAAGCCTCGGCAAGGTCGCGCAATGGCAGAACAACTTTTTCAAGCGTTTGCAGGGAAGCTACGAATGGCTGTTGGAGAAGTGTTTCCGCCACCCCTACCTCACCCTCGGCATAGGCGTGGGAAGCATTCTGATTTCGGTCTATCTGTTTCTGTTCCATACCAATATCCAGATGATGCCTTTGGCCGAACGCGACAGTTTCGCCCTGGAGGTCAGGCTGCCGGAAGGAAGCGCCCTGGCACAGACCGCCGCCGTCTGCGACAGTCTGGAATCCATGCTTTCAACCGACCGTGACATCGAGGCCATCACCGTTTTCTACGGCAGCGGCTCGCCCCGCTTCATGACCACCTACGCGCCCAGCCTGCCCGGCGAGAATTACGCCCAGTTCATTGTGAACACCCGTTCGGTGCATGCCACGGAAAGAGTGCTCGCCAAATATTCCAACGCCTTGGAGCACCATTTTCCCAACGCCTTGCTCCGTTTCAAGCATTTGGACTACCAGACGGCCAAAAACGCCATCGAAATCCGGCTGAAAGGCGACAACACGGAACGTTTGCGCGACTATGCGGACACCCTGACCGCCTTTCTGCACACCTTGGACGACCAGCTGACCTGGATACACACCGATTTTGACGGCTACCGGGCCTACGCCGACATCACCTTGGATCCGGTGGAAGCCTCCCGTTTAGGCATCACGCAAACAACGTTGGGACTGAGTCTTGCCTCGCAATACGGGGGCACGCCGCTCACCACCCTGTGGGAAGGAAGCTACGCCATACCTGTCCGTCTGAAAACCGACCGCAGCGAAGAGGGAGAGAACATCACCGGGTTGGAAAAGGAGATGGTGCCCACCATACTTCCGGGAACCTGGGTGCCGCTACGGCAGATAGCCGGTGTCACGCCTCGTTGGGAGCCGGTGCGCATCGTGCGCCGGAACGGAGTGCACTGCCTGACCGTGAGTGCGGATTTGCGCTACGGAAAAAGCCAGCCTGAGGTCATGAAGAAAATCAAGCATTACATGCGCCACGACTTCGCACCCAATCTTCCGGAGGATGTGGAATGGGCCTACGGCGGTCTGGAGGAAACCAATATGGAGCTGCTTCCTGAAATCGTGTCGGGCCTTATACTGATGATACTTCTGATTTTCTTCTGTTTGGTATATGCCCTGAAAAAAATCAGCCTGGCCCTGCTTTCCTTGTTCTCCACCCTGCTCTGCCTGTTAGGCGCCATCATCGGGTTGAAGATTTTCCATATCGATTTCGGCATCACTTCCATCTTGGGCATTGTCAGTCTGGTGGGCATTGTAGTCCGTAACGCCATCATCATGTTCCAATACGCGGAGGAGCGCATAAAGGAAGGCATGACGGTCAGGGAGGCCGCGCACGAAGCCGGGAAACGAAGGATGCGCCCCATTTTCCTGACCTGCGCCTGCGCCGCCGCCGGTGTCATTCCGATGATCATCAGCCGCAGCACCCTGTGGATGCCCATGGGTGTCATTATCTGCTTCGGCATGATTTTTTCCTTCATTCTGATTGTCTGTGTGCTGCCCATCGCCTATTGGAAGATTTTCGAGGAAAACGAAAGAATCAACCAACGGAAAGCCGCCGCCAAAGCGACGTTGCCGCTGATAGGGCTGGCACTGCTGTGCGCCCCGGTGCAGCTGCACGCGCAAAACACGCCCGACGAGACCCTGCGGCTTTCGTTGGACAGCTGCAAGGCATTGGCGATGCGCAACCAAAAAGAAATGAAAAACAGCCAATTGGCCATAGACGCCGCCAAAGAGACCAAGAAAGCGGCCTTCACCAAGTATTTTCCCACGGTAAGCGCCAGTGCATCCGCATTCAAGATGGCAGACCCTTTGTTAGACATCCAATCGGAAAGGGACGATGCGGAAATCCACGCGGAAGTCAAGTACAAGGGGGGCGATTTGAGCGGACTGCTGGACGATTTGGCGGCGAGCAGCCCCCTGCTTGGAAATTTATTAAAATCTATGGATTTCAGCAGTATAACATCCAATCTTTCCGCCGAAGCCGAAATCAAGGCCATTGATCAGGGCAGCGTCGCCATGGTCACGGCCATACAGCCCGTTTTTGCCGGAGGCCGCATCGTGAACGGGAACCGCTTGGCCTCGGTTGGCGTGGAAGCGGCGGAATGCCAGCAAATCCTTGCGGGCCAGAACAGCCTCATCGCCGTGGAGAAAAACTACTGGCTCATCGTTTCCCTGACGGAGAAACGGAAAACCTTAGCCGCCTTGGAGACCCTGCTGGACACCCTTTCCCGCGATGTGCACACCGCTTACGAAGCCGGTGTAGTCACCCGCACGGACGTGCTGAAAGTGCAATTGAAACAAAATGAGATCCGTTCCGCGAAAAACACCTTGGAAAACGGAATCCGGCTGGCCACCATGGCTTTGTGCCAAAGCATCGGGGTGCCGTTCCAGGAAAGCGTCGAGCTGACAGATTCCCTGCAAATCGAACCCGACCAGCTGCAAACCGGTTTCGACTTGTCGGAATCCCTGCGGATGCGCAACGAATACCGCCTGCTGGACTTGAATGTGAAGGCGGAGTCCCTGCGGGCGAAAATGATTCTGGGCGAAAGCCTGCCGCAAATCGGCATAGGCGCAGCGGCTTTCTACTACAACATTGTGGGAACCGACATGGGCAACGCCTGCATTTTCGCCACGGCGAACATTCCGTTGAGCGCGTGGTGGGAGAACGCACACCAGTACAAGAAGCAGCAAATCCAGGTCCGGATGGCGGAAAACAAACGGCAGGATTTGGGTGAAAAGATGTCCCTGCAAATGCAGCAAAGCGCCAACGAGGTGAACCGTCTGCGCGACGAACTGGAAAACAGCGAGGAAACCAGACAACAAGCGGAGGAGAACATGAAAGAGACCCAGCACTACTACGAAGCCGGAATGGTGCCGCTTTCGGATTATCTTGAAGCGCAAAGCATCTGGCTGAATGCGAGTTCAGCCGTCACGGACACCAAAGCCGCCCTGCGGACTGCCTACCAGCAGTATTTGCAGGCCTGCGGCAGGGAGGTGCGGTAGAAAACTTTTTAGGAAACAATTGACAGCTACTTCTTTACGCCCATAATCCGCACCGGTCCCAACAGTCCGGAAGCATCCAAGGGAGTGTCGGGACGGAAAAAGGGATATGTGGCATAGCCTATCCGTTGGGGAGCGTCAGGCTGCAAATCCCCAATCATGCGGTTCGCCCAAGTGTTGGTCACACGGATTTCAAGGGTGTTACGTCCTGGACGCAGCCTGCCTTGCAGCGGAAGCAGAAAAGGCTCCTTCCAGCACAGGCCCGCATCCTCCCCATTGAGAAACACACGGGCAAGGTGGCGCACGCCGCCCAAGTCCAGCCAAAGGGAGGAATCTTCGGAACGGGCTGTTTCCCAATAAAAATCACAGCTGTACGCGACAGTGCCGGAAAAATAGCGTATCCCCGGCTCTGCCATCGCATGCAACGGACGGAGGCTGTCAAGCCGGAGCGTGTCCGGTGCGTCCCTACCCGGCTGAAAAGCAAGCGTCCACGGACCGGAAAGCTCACGCACACACTGGAGGGAGAGCGGCGGGAAAGCGGCGGAATCAACAGCGGTATCCTCGCCAAACCACACAAACTGGGCATCGTCCCGGACAAAACGCAAACGCACCAAGGTGCGCCCGTCCCGTACCACATACCCGGCCTCTTCCACCAGACCGGTTTCAGCATGCAGAATCAAAGGCTTTTTGCCGCTTATCCGGAAAGAGACCTCCACCTCACGGGCTTCCGGACAGGTATGGGTGAGCCAGTACAGCTCGCCATCCTCCAAATGCCGGTGCACAAAACGTATGCCCTCCGTATGCTCCGCCCGGACATCCACATCCCTGCAAAGACCGCGCTGTAACAAAGCGGTTTCCAAGGCTTCCGGCTTCACCACATTGGGTCTCCCCGACCCCCAAACGGCACGCACCAGACTGTCGAACTCCTTGCGGTCGTAATGCAGGTTGATGCAGTCCGCCGGGGCGTTTCCCGCCAACAACACCCCCGCGTCGGCGATGGCGGCCAGCTTCCGCAACACCGGCATGGAAACGGCCTTTACCTCCCTGTCCATCAACAAGGAATGGTAGCGCATGCCCGAAACACTGACGAGCGCATCCCCTTCCGGCTGCAAAGCAGTCAGCAATGCGCTTCTGTTCACAAAATCAAAAGCATATCCCTCCGGCACCTCCGGGCGTTCGTACTGAAAGCGGGAGGTCAGGTTGGTGGTTTCACTGTAAAAGCAAGCGACATCCGCCACATAGCGGCCCTGCGAAAGCAAGGCGCAGCTGCGGGAAAGGTAATCCGTCCAGGCACGGGCCTCCCCCGCCCATGTCTCATGGCGGTCAAACCATTGGCCGAAACGCCCCAACCCTATGCCGGGAAACTTGTCGTCCACCGGCTGATGCGGCGAGCAATGTACCACAAAACGCGTAAGCCCGCAGGCCATGGCAGCGTCCGCATGCGGTTTCAGGCTGCCGGGATGGAAGGACCAGGCCAAGGGCCGTCCGTCGGGAGAGGTGAGGCTGCCATCTGTGGTAAAAGACTCTGCAGCACAGACTTTTTGCCCATAAATATGCGCCACGGAAGCAGATTCCCGGATATCGGCTTCATAGAGCGGATCTATCCCATAGGCCCGGGTCACCCAAAAGGCCGACATGGGAACCGTGGCGTGCCGTTTCACATCCATGCCGTCCGCCGTAAAGTGGCGGCCCCCTTCGTGGGATTCGGTGTAGCGGCCCATGCCGTAGCGTGCAAGCAGCGTGTCCACCGCATCGTAATGGTATTCCGTCATCATTTCGCCTATGGTCTGCCGCCAGTCCTGCAAAAAACGGTCGGTCTGCGCCGCACTTTCCACCACCTGCCCGAACAGCGCGGGCAGCCAAGGCAGCATATTGTATCCCCGACGCGCTTCAAAAGCCTGGGGCAAACCCGGTGTCCAAGTCTGGCAACCAGCTTCATAACTATCTATCATCAAATGGCTTACAACCCGTCCCAAACAAGCCCGGCCGGCTGCGTCCAAACTGTCCAGGTAACAGCGATAATACTTCGCAATGGCCCGGGGGTCCAGTTTGTCCACCTCCAGTCCGGTGGCCTCCGGCGACGCGGGGCCGTTCCGCCTCCCGCGCAGCGTATATCCTATACGGTATATCCGCCACCGGCCCGGCGGCACTTTCCAACGGAGCACGCCCTTGCGGTAACAGGAAGTGATGTCTAATACGTCCCGCAACGGCACCGCGTCCGGGGTGGGCGGGGTGGGAAAGGAATCCCGCAAGGCGGCATCCGTGAAAAAGCCGGCCTTTTCCGTATCCATGTTCACCCTTGTCACCGGATACAAACGCACCTCATTGAAGGTCAATGTTTCTCCGTCCGCACAAGGGGACACCCGGAAAAACTTCGCCTTGGTCTCCGTAACGGCAAAGGTCAAAAAAGGGATTTTGGTGTCCGGACAACGCTCCACAAAGGTGTGGAAGGTTTTCCCGTCATTGCTGTACTCCCAACGGCGCATACTCCGACTGACCCAATCGTCGTCATAGCCCTGCATGATGGACTTTACGGTTTGCCGTTCTGGAAATTCGAACAGTATCCAGGCTTTTCCGGAAGCGTCGGGACGCACCGAGCAGCGCGTCATGAGGTCTCCGTCGCACAAGGCGTACACGTCCGAACCGTCACTGGCCGTGATCCGTACCCCCAAGTCCTCCATCGGGCGGTCCGCATCCGGCAGTTTCACCGCATACACATACAAATCCCGGTAAAAACGGTAACGCTCCGGCATATTCCGGTTCAGCACATGGGTGAGGTATTTTCCGGCCACGGTATTAGGCTCCGGCAAGGCAAGTTTGATTTTTTTGCCGCCCTCCACGTCCAAGAATTTCCAATTCAGGGTTTTCATGGATTCCTCCTCCGGCACCCAAGGGCCTCCGGTCGCGCTCCATCCGGGCGAACTGGCCACCGCCACCTGCAAATGCAGGGAATCGGCCAAGTCCATGGCAGTGCGGAAAGCCTCCTTCCATTCCGGACTTCCGTAGGCAAGCCTGCGGGAAACCAGCTGCGGGGTCTCCAAACCGGCATCAAACCAGTGGAAACCGGAAATCCCTGCCGCCTGCATCCACAGCAAATCCTTGCGTATGCCTTCCGGCGAAATGTTTCCGTTCATCCAATGCCACCACACCTGGGGACGCGCCTCCGCCGGAGGATCGGCAAAGCATTCCAACAGCCCCGGCTGCGCCTGCACCGGAACGCACACGGCCCACAGGCTGAACAAGACCATCCATTTCCGCATCATGCTTATTTTATGTATTTTATATTAAAAGAGCTACTTGTGTGAATCGGTTTGTTCGGATGGGAAAAAATAGTTTTCGGCATTGGTGTAAGAAATGGCTTTCACCAAGGAACCGACCCATTCGATGTCATTCGGAATCAAGCCTTTTTCCATTTCACCGCCCAGTTTGTCGCAAAGAATGCGCCGGAAATACTCATGACGCGTGTAGCTGAGGAAGGAGCGGGAATCCGTGAGCATGCCCACGAAACGCCCCAGCACCCCCAATTGGGAAAACGCCTCCAAATGGCGCAGCATGCCGTCCCTGTGGTCGTTGAACCACCAGGCGGCCCCCAACTGCATACGGCCGGGCTCCGGCCCGTGCTGGAAATTGCCCAGCAGCGAAAGCAGCATCTCGTTGTCCCGGGGATGAAGGGAGTACACGATGGTGCGCGGCAGCACGCCCGCTGTCTCCAAACGGTCAAACAAGCGGTTCAGAGAAACAGCGGAAGACCAGTCGCCTATGCTGTCGAAACCGCTATCGGGCCCGAGGCGGCGGAACATCACCGTGTTATTGTTGCGCAGGCAGGAGTAATGGATTTGCGCCGCCCAACCCGCCCGGGCGTCCGCGGCCAACCCCTCATACAGCCAAGCCGACTTGAAGCGGCGGATTTCAGACTCGTCCAAAGGCTGGCGGAGGCGGGCTTTGCTGAAAATGCGGCAAATCTCGTCCCGGGTGTAGGGGTCGGCAAAAATCTCGGTGGTTCCGTAGTCGGAAAGCACACAGCCCTGCGCGGCAAAATAACGGTGGCGCGTGTCCATCGCATGCAGAAAAGCGTCCCAGTCCTCCACGGGGAAACCTGCCGCATCGGCAAGAGCATCCACCCAACGGTTCCAGTTTTCCGTTTGGCCGATGTGAGAAGCCTTGTCACTGCGCCATGTGGGAAGCACCTTGATTTCAAAGCCTTCC